>JAUVON010000102.1 GCA_030599175.1 Desulfobulbaceae bacterium
CCGTTTCTCCGGGCTCACTCCTGATTGCGCTGTTGTGGTTGCTACTATCCGCGCACTCAAATGCCACGGTGGAGCACCTGTTCCCGTACCCGGCAAACCAATGCCTGAAGAGTATAACAGTGAAAATGTAGAATGGGTCGAGAAAGGCTGTGGTAACCTGATTCACCACATCAACAACGTGCGTAAGGCCGGTATCAGCCCTGTTGTCTGCATCAATGCTTTCTATACGGATACAGATGCAGAAATCGCCAAGGTGCGTGAAATGAGCGAGGCCGCAGGTGCCAAAGTTGCTCTTTCAAGGCATTGGGAACAAGGTGGCGATGGTGCCATTGAATTTGCCAATGTTGTGATCGAAGCATGTGAGGAAAAATCAGATTTCAAATTCCTCTACGAACTCGATATGCCCATTAAAGAAAGAATCGATCTTATCGCTAAAGAGGTTTATGGCGCTGATGGCGTTGATTACTCTGCAGAAGCAAACAAGGCAATCGAGAGAATTCAGGCAGACCCGGAACTCGCAGGTATGGGAATGTGTATGGTTAAAACACATCTGTCTCTCTCCGACAACCCTGCTCTAAAAGGTGTTCCGACAAACTGGCGCCTGACCATCAGGGAAGTTCTGACCTACGGTGGAGCCGGCTTTATCGTACCCGTAGCAGGAACAATCAGCCTGATGCCTGGAACAGGATCAAATCCTGCCTTCAAACGTATTGATGTTGACGTTGAAACAGGCCAGGTCCAGGGCGTATTCTAAATTTCTTTCTTATGCGGGAGAGATGAGTCTCTCATCTCTCCCGCTAAATTTTTATAACTCCCCCCGAAAATTGATACATACAGAAAGGAGCTCTAGTACGATGACTGCTGAAATAATTAGTGGGACCGAAATCAGAAAAACAATTCTTGCAGAGATCAAGCAGGAAGTTGAAGAGATGAAAGAAAAACATGGCAAAGTGCCTGGACTGGTAACTATTCTTGTTGGCTCCAGCCCTGCATCTATCAGCTATGTAACCCTTAAAGTAAAAACTGCTCTCAGCCTGGGATTTAAAGAAATCCAGGATGATCAACCTGATGATATCTCTGAAGAGGATCTTCTTGCCCTGATTGATAAATACAATAAGGATCCCGAGATCCATGGCATCCTGGTACAGTTGCCCCTGCCTAAGCATATAGATGACAAAAAAGTGCTGGTCGCAATTGACCCTGACAAAGATGTTGACGCATTTCACCCAGTGAATGTCGGTCGTCTGATGATCGGTGGCGACGAAGTTCGCTTTTTACCATGCACCCCTGCCGGTATTCAGGAAATGATCGTTCGTTCAGGAACCGAGACCTCCGGAGCAGAAGTTGTCGTCGTCGGCAGATCCAACATTGTAGGCAAGCCAATTGCCATGATGATGGCCCAGAAAGGTGTTGGTGCCAACAGTACGGTAACTATCGTCCACACAAGAACCAAGGATCTTGCGGCTCACTGTAAACGCGCTGATATACTTATCGTTGCCGCAGGCGTACCCGATCTGGTAAAGCCTGAGTGGATAAAGCCCGGCGCAACAGTTATAGATGTTGGTGTTAACCGGGTTGGTATGAATGAGAAGACTGGAAAAGCTATCCTCAAGGGTGATGTCGATTTTGAAAAGGCAAAAGAGATTGCCGGCAAGATAACACCTGTACCAGGTGGTGTCGGCCCGATGACCATTGCCATGCTGATGAAGAATACGCTTACTTCAGCCCAGAAAGCAATGTAGTGTCGTAAAAAGTCTTCATCTACTTCGTTGCTGCAAATTTTCTATCATTACGACGTACCTTAGTATGCCGAAATAACAGAAAATTTGCGCGCCTCGAATATGAAGTTTTTTACTTAACTATCATTTTGTAAGATTTTTAAACAAAAAAAGCTGAAGAAATTGTTAAATAATTTCTTCAGCTTTTTTATTTATCTGACTAAAGCCAGGCACTTTTACAAGATTACTAATGGTGGTGATGGTGGCCGTCGCCATGATGGTGGTGGTGATCATCGCCCCCGCCACCTTCCTTTGGGCCACCGGCATCTTGCAAAGCCTTTGCAAGATGCTCATTAGCTTTTTCCATCTCCTTGATTGCCTCACCTATATGATCTGCAATCACCCCTTTGGCATCCTCGGTCATGAGTTCCTGCCATTTGGCAAACTCCTCTGCATGGCCTTTGTTATGATCAATCCAGTGCTGCAATAGTACACGTAACTTATCTACATTATCCATTATTTCTCCAGAAAACTAGGCGGCTGTCTTATATAAGAAAACCTTACCGTCATTAAAATCTATGCGACGTATTGCCACTCCGGGAAAATTCTTCTGCCCTTCAAAAAGAGTTGTTATGCTGAGACCACCCTCAATCACTTCCAGGGCGGTCACATTCTCCAGCAACAATTCCTCACTGCCATCCTGTTCCATTACTACACTAGTCTGACACATTTACAACCTCACAAACTTCGCTGAAAGAAATTTAATCGACTTCGGGTCGCGGATAGAGACCGGCACGTTCCACCATCTCAGGAACCTTCTCCTCCCACTCGATCGCCATGATATGAAAACCGGCGATTCCTGTACATTCCTTTAATCGCTCCATAGCCTCAACAGCAATAGTTACTCCTTCTTCTGACTGCTTGTCCTTTGGTACACCGGACAGACGATCAATCAACTCTTTCGGTACGTCCATGCCGGGTACGGCGCGAGCCATATATTTTGCCATACCTACCGATCTCATCGGGGTGATACCAGGCATGATAAAGACCTTTTCATGCAGCCCTCTTTCCACCACGCCCTTCATCCACAATTCAAATTTATCCAGATTGTAGACACACTGGGTCTGAATAAATTCCGCACCGGCGGCTATTTTTTTGGCAAGTCTCGGCACACGAATCTCAAAAGGATCGGCAAAGGGATTTGCAGCAGCACCGACAAACATGTTGGGTGGGAGTTTAATCGTATCGCCGCCAAGAAATTTACCTTCATCGCGCATATATCGAACGGTCTGCAGCAATTGCATCGAATCAATGTCGAATACATTCTGTCCCTGGGGGCTGTCACCAAACCGCTGATGATCACCAGACAGGCAAAGCATACTGTGGATGCCATGGGACGCAGCACCAAGAATATCGCTTTGCAGCGCAATTCGGTTTCTATCCCTCACTACCATCTGCAGTACAGGTTCAAGACCTTCCTGCTTCAAATGTATACAAGCTGCGAGACTGCAAAGCCTGGTCACCGAGGTTTGATTATCAGTAATATTAATAGCATCAACGTGATTTTTAATCAGATGACCTTTTTCAATAATATGTGCAGGATCACTTGAACGTGGAGGACCACATTCACTTGTGACCGCCATATGACCATTTTTCAGTACCTTTTCCAATCTGCTGTTAGTTTTAATTTCCACGACTAAAAGCCCTCCAGTTTAAATGACCGGGGTCCGCCTGCACGATCTTTAGACCAATCTTTTATAGGAGCAAGTTTTTCATAATCATCCAGTTTCCCAATAGCTTTCAATCGATCGATAACCAACTGCCATGCACAGTCAATGTCTTTTGAAATCTCACATTTTCCGTCGGTTGAGCCTCCGCATGGTCCGTTAAAAAGACGCTTGCAGCACCTGGTTACCGGACAAACCCCCCCGGTCACCCCAAGGACACAATCTCCACATGCCTGACATTTCTCGGTAAAATAACCGTCTTCCTGAACATCTCCCAGGAATGTTGTGTTAAGGGCTGGATAAATTGGAGTTTCCTTATACTTTTGAGCCATAAACTGAACACCGATCCCACAGGCCAGGCTCAAAACTGCCTCCGTATCTTTAAGCAGCTCTTTTGCCGATTCAAAAAATGGGTGCTCGCACTGGCGTTCAATACCGCCATCTACGATCTCAATATCAACACCTTCCTTGGTAGCCCTCATCTTCAAAAGAGAGGCAAGGATTTCTGCCTCCTTGTTCCCTCCCTGGTGGCAGACAGCAACGCAGGTATTACAACCGAATACAGTCAGTTGTTTATGGCTTTTGACCATCTCCCATACTTCATCGAATGGTTTCTGTTCTCCTACAATCATAGTCTCTCCACTCCTTCCTCAGTAGTTCCTCAGGCAGATACGGTTCAGGCAGCCTGTTTATTATTTTCCGTAGACTCTAACTTTTTCTGAAGTGCAAACCAGATAGGGGACGGCCCCAGGGCATTGATCTTTTCCGTAAACTCAGTACATATCTCCGCCCATCTCGGCCCCTGAGCGGCAGACAAATGAAAAAATTCCAGCCTCCCAGGGTCTATGCCGAGCATCTCCAACATTTCTTTGACTTTAGCAATTCTCTTTACTGCGTTGGTATTTCCTTCCAGGAAATGACATTGGCCTTCCATTCAGCCTGCAGCAAAAACCCCGTCCACCCCTCGTTCAAAGGCCCTTAAGAGATAGATATGGTCAAGTTTTCCCGTGCATGGAAGACGAACAACCTTCACATTGGCAGGATAGGACAACCTCATTACGCCAGCCAGATCAGCCGCGGCGAATGCACAGTAGTGGCAGGCAAAAGCGATAATATTAGCCTGCCATCCGGCCGGTATCTCCTGAGGTATCTCCGGACCTTTCGGTTCTTCAATTTTTTCTTCGTCAGCTGTCATTTTACGTTTCCTGTTCTTGAACTAACATCCATGAAATGAATTTCACAACAAAACATGAAAGTAATGTAATCGAGATTCGGAGGAGTGTTGCCAAACGTCCTCGCAGGCTGTGGATCGGAGTCTCGCATGCTCCCTTACCTGTTGTGTCAACACTCCTCCGAATCCCTTTCCTCCCGAATAGTACAGGACTTTCATATAAAGACTATTAACCCGTTGTTACGGAATCTACCATGGCCAGAATCTGATCATCCCTGAAATAGTTGACCTGATAGGCTTTTGCAGGACAGACTCCCGCACAGATTCCACAGCCGGTACACTTAACTTCATTATGACTTACCATGCCGTCTTCATCGATAAATGGGGCGCCAAACGGACACCTTTTTACACACATCAGACATGACATACAGATATCCCTGTTATGCTTGGAGATAACTCCCGAGACGGTAAGACTCTCATGAGACAGAAGAGCACCGGCGCGGCCAGCTGCTGCCTGGGCCTGACCTATGGTTTCTTCAAGATTTTTCGGCGCATGTGCCAGACCGGCAAGAAAAAATCCCTCACTTGGAAAATCAACAGGCCGAAGCTTCACATGAGCTTCCATAAAAAATCCGTCAATGTTGCAGGTCAATTTGAATTTTTGAGCTAATTCATCCGCATCCGGACGGGGCCTGAGCCCTGTCGAAAGTACAACATAATCAGCATCTATTGCTATCTCTTTGCCAAGCACCTTACCGGCAAGAGTGACTTTAAGCCCTCCTTCGCCCTGGGTTACCTCCGGTTTATCATCAGGAGTATAGAGAAGGAAAATAACTCCAAGATCACGTGCCTTTCTATAGTAATTCTCTTTCAATCCATAGGAGCGAATATCACGATAAATCACCACTACCAGAGCATCTGGAGCTTTTTCTTTTATGGCAATACTGTTTTTAAGTGCATCCTGGCAACAGATTCGCGAACAGTAGTTATCCGGCTCCTCCCGTGAGCCAACACACTGGATCATCACATAACTTTCCCCATTGTCAGGCTCTTTTTCTGCGAGCATCTTTTCAAGCTCACGCTGGGTGATTACGTTCTCTGATTCGGTATAACCATATTCGGTGGGACTATATTCTGCGCCACCGGTGGCAATAAGCAGCGCCCCATGATTGACAGTCTTCGTGTTGGCCAGAGTGGTAACGAAATTACCGACAAAACCGTCAAGATTTGCAACGGTGGTTCCGGTATGAACGGTAATGTCTGGATTGCTCTCAACTCTCGCGGTGACATCGGTCAAAAAGTCCTGAACATTGTCCCCTTCCAGGGTAAAGTCAACTTCTGTAAGCAGGCCGCCCAGGGTGTTATTTCTTTCAACCAGATGGACACCATATCCTTGATCTGCAAGGGAAAGAGATGCTGTCATGCCGGCAATACCGCCCCCTACAACCAGAGCTGTATGGGTGACTCCGACCGAGCTGGTACTGACAGGATCAAGCAAACGTGTTTTGGCCACATTCATCTTAACAATGTCTATTGCCTTTTCTGTAGCCCGCTCCTTGTCGGCCATATGACACCAGGAGCATTGCTCCCGGATATCAGCCAGTTCAAAAAGAAATTTATTAAGACCAACTTCTCTTATGGTATCCTGAAAAAGAGGTCCATGGGTTCTGGGAGTACAGGAGGCAACAACGACTCTGTTCAGTCCTTTCTCCTTAATTACATCTCTGATTTTCTGCTGACCATCCGGAGCACAGGCATAGACAATAGTCTCGGTGAACGCTACTCCAGCCTCGCCGGCAACCGCATCTGCAACTTTCTGGACATCTACCGTACCGGCAATATTAGTTCCGCAATGACAGACAATTACACCGATTCTCGGCTCTTGCCCCTCGATATCAGTTTCCGGTGGCAAAACTACTTCTACAACCTCAGTTCCCCTGCTTTCCCCAAGGGATGCCATGCTTTTTGCAGCAGCACTGCTTCCCTGGATCACAGTTTCAGGAATATCTTTTGGACCTTGATATGTTCCCGCCACATATATACCGTTCCTGCTGGTTTCTACAGGCCGCAGTTTGGACGTCTGTGCAAAACCGTATTCATCGGTATCTATACCAAATATTTTTGAAAACTCTTCCGCATCCTCTCGCGGCTCAAAACCGATGGAGAGAATTACCATATCAAACTCTTCATTGACCAGTTTCCCCTCATCATCCACCGAATGGATAATAAGATTCTTCGTCTCAGGATCCTCAATCACCTCAGAGACCATTGCTCTCTTATATTTTACCTCCGCGTCATTTTTGGCCCTGTCTACATATTTATCAAAATCTTTGCCAAAAGCTCTCAGCTCCATATAAAAAACAGTGGAATCAACTTCGGGATCGTGCTCCTTTGCTATGATCGACTGTTTTGCCGCATACATACAACAGACGGAAGAGCACCACGGGTTGGCGTTATGACTGTTTCTTGAACCGACACATTGAATCCAGGCAAGTTTTTTTGGATGCCCTCCGTCGGATGGTCTGGTTACTACGCCGCTGCAGGGTCCCGATGCTGAAAGAAGTCGCTCAAACTGAAGTGAAGTGACCACATTATCATGCCGGCCATAACCAAACTCCTGGCGAATATCCGGCTCATAGGTTTTCAGGCCAGGAGTAAGAATAATGGAACCGACATGGAGGTCATACTGTTTGTCTTTATCCTCGAAATTGATGGCATCGGCGTCACATACCTTTTCACATTTACGACAAACACCTTTATTCAGATATAGGCAATAGTCACTGTCTATCGCCCTGGTGTTAGGTACCGCCTGAGGGAAAAGAGCATAGATAGCCCTTCGCTTATTCAGGCCCTGATTAAAAATATCCAGTACCCTGGATGGACATTTTGCATCACAGGCGCCACAGCCTGTACATTTAGCGGCGTCCACATACCTGGCCTTCTCCTCAATGGTGACTGTAAAATCGCCTTCCTCACCTATGACTTTAATCGCTTTAGCCAGGGTATACATTTTAATATTAGCATGTCGACTGGCCTCTACCATGCGGGGAGAAATCATACACATGGCGCAGTCGCCGGTGGGAAACGTTTTGTCCAATCTGGACATGGTTCCACCAATGGACGGTTCATCATTGATCATATGAACCAGAAGGCCGCTGTTTGCCAAGTCAAGAGCTGACTGCATACCCCCTATTCCTGATCCCACCACTAAAGCTGAACCTATCCTGTTTTTTCCTTCCTGTCCGGGGGTAATCCTGGTCACATCAAGACCCTCCATAAAAATCAGTCCCTCATTTTCAGCAAGCCATCCCATCAGCATCGGCATGCATTAAGGCCACTAATCAAAATAATTTGGTTAGACAATATGATGGTATAAATTTCAATCTTCGAGCATTATAATAGATAATTGCTGATATCATAGGTTTTTTTTTTTTTGATAATATTTTATCTATTCCTGACGTACGGAATAAGCACCTTAATAGCATAGCCATGGTCACTGTTTTAAACGAATTATTTGGCTTTCTTTTCGTTGGATTGGGACTAACAAGTTAGGCAAGGGATCACAAACAACCAAACAATAATGTCCAATCTACTGCAAGGCAGATTGGACATTATTTCAACATTGATAAACTCGTAAAAACCTCAATTTCGATGGATAAGTAAAAAGCTTCATATTGGAGGCGTGCAATTTTTCTATTATTTCGGCGTACATACGGTACGTCGTAATGATAGAAAAATTGTAACAACGAACAAGATGAAGACTTTTTACGACGCCATCA
>JAUVON010000236.1 GCA_030599175.1 Desulfobulbaceae bacterium
AAATCAGGTTGAAATATGACGATAAAAGCAAATCTTACTACAAGACCTTACTGGCAAAATACCGGGAAAAATATGGCGAACCCAACTCCTGGAAAGGGGACTCCTTTGGCATGCTTCGCGTGTGGAAATGGTTTTTTATCGATAAAAATGAAAACCGGATCAGCCTGAACCTCCAATATAACGCCAAAGATCCCGACGAAACCATAGGCAGTGTAGTCAAACTCTCCTATCCTGACCATATTAATGAAGAGCGAATCTGTTTTATGCAAATGTGTGACGAGGCATACGAACAGACAGATGAAAAACGCAGGGAAGAGTTTAAAAAATCCGACTGGTCATACCTTATCCCCCGCTAGGAGCCTGCCCGAAAATGCATTTTGCCCAAACTCTTCGTTATTCTCAAAAAAATAATGCTCGCAATATCACGTATATGGCTGTGCTTATTTTTTTGAAAAACCTCGATTTCGAACAAAATGCTTATTCTCGGACAGGCTCCTAGGAGATGAAAACATTCAGACAGATTGGCTGGAATGGTATCCGACTGACAATACCCTGTTCATGGGAGACTCACATTGGCGGTCGCAACCATCTCATTTTTGAAGAGGATTTTTCCCCCATCCTGGAAATACGCTGGCAAAAAGCAGTAAAAAAGAGCACAGCCAAGTCCCGAGCCATTTTCAAACGGATGCAAAAAACGTACAGTACACTTCATGAAAAAAAGATCCCCATGGAGTGGTCTTTTTTAACAGAAAAATTCCATGTCACCTGTTACGGTAAACAGAAAGATCTTCCCTTTGATACCGGTGTGTGTGTCTGTAACAATTGTAAAACTCTGCTATTTTTCCAATTGAGCAACCAGCAGCAAAACAAAACTGCTCAACTTCTTATAAGTAGCCTGAAGTCACTTTCATGCCCCTGCTCGGCCAGTGATCAGACCTTCTGGTCAATTCAGGACTTTCAACTGCTGCTCCCCTCCAGTTTTGATCTCCTTGATTATTCATTTGGGGCGGGACTCACTCGAATTTCTTTTCGCAGAGCCCGACTTCTACTGCACACCTGCAAACTGGCTCCGGCTGACAGCCGACTCAGCCACCAGTCCCTTGAGGAAATTCTCGGGAATCTTGCAGACATACCGGACCTGCAAATGCAACTTAGTGAGGATGGCACTATCTGTGAAGGACACAGAGTACCAACGATCACCAGCCAGGTTTTCCTGCGTTTTAAACGAAAAAAACCCTTTGTCCGGGCAAAAATCCGACATGATGCCTTAAGCAACCGGTTGCTGGCAGTAGTTCTTGAATCTATTCGACCAATTCCCTCTGAAATTTGTCAGTCCATCTCTGATAATTATGAAATTATTCAAGTCTAAACCCCCATCAAGCCAGGTAAACAGAACCGAGTCTCTGGCCTGCATCCCCCAGCATCTCCCCGGCATTGACTGGGAACATTCGGAGAGTGGAGAAATACTCATAGAGTATCCGCTCAATATCAAACCCTTCTTTCTGCAGATAGCCAAACGTTTTAAAAAAGGCTCTGTACCGAAAATGACCAAAAAACTGCAGCTTGATTCTCTCGGCAGTTCGGTGTGGTTGATGATCGATGGGAAAAGAGATGTAAAAGCAATTATTGAAAAATTTGCAGAAGAGTGCGGCCTCTCATTGCAGGAGGCGGAAAAGTCCGTCACCACTTTCTTCCTCCTGCTTGGACGGCGGGGACTTATCGCTATGAAGTAAAAGCTTTTCCAGATTAGAGCCTCTTCGCCATAACCTGCAAATCAGCCCATGTCGCCTTTTTCATCTCAGGATTTTGCAGCAGGTAGGTCGGGTGGTAGGTGGTGATCACAGGAATCTGCAGACCAGCATCGGTTTCATAGGTATGGAATTTCCCCCGCAGCTGAGAAAGAGATTGGGATCGACCAAGAACTGCTTTGGCAGCAATCATTCCCATGGTGCAGATTAATTCCGGGGCCAGGAGTGCGATCTGGCGGCGCAGAAACGACATGCAGCAATGTACATGAACAGCTGCAGGATGACATGAAGCAGGCACAGCACATTTAATTACATTTGTAATAAATACGTCCTCCGGTACAAGTTGTATCGCCTCAAGCATCCTGGAAAGCATCTGATCCTGTTCAACACCCAGCATCCTGTCTTTGGGCAGATGCCCATCAATGTCACCGGAAAGCCAATCTCCGACAATCAATACCCGCACATCCTCCACTCCTCTGCCTGCAACGGGATAGATGCGCTGTTTATGAAGGTCACACGCCCTGCAGACGGCAATCTCCATGCCAATATCTGAAAGACTCCCGTCGCTGCCTGTACTTCCTATTTTACCCTCTTTATGCCCGGCTGTTTTTCCACCGCCCATGAATTTGCCTTCGTTTTTTACCTGTACAGAACGGGACTTCTGTGTAACCTGGGTTTCACAGAAGGAATCGAGATGCCGATTACGGGGATAGTCGCTAATCCCAATCGATTTATGGTATGCCAGAAGTGATCCTACTTTTTTTATAAATTCACTTCTATTGATAGCCACAGTCCACCATTGATATTATTGAAAAGGGAAATAATGTATATCCCAGCTCTCAGTTACTTCGCGGGGTATTCCAACGAATGAGCCCCAATAACTGAAAGCGAATGCACTGGTTCCGGGAGGCGGCACGACAACAGATTTAAAATCCAACGGCCCGTCCGCCTGAGAAAAGCTAGAATAACGAGGGGTTATATCCGCTGTCCCGAGCACTCTTCCCAAGTCATCCAGGAATGTCATCTTCACCCTGAGGTTATCCACTGCCGGAAACGACATGGTAACACTGTCGTCTACAGTCTGTGTTCCCGAAATTACCAACCCCTCACCGCCTGGAGAAATTGAGTATTTGATCTCCAGATCCTTTCCTTTCCATAATGCATTCTGTATACCTTCCTCCGGCAAATTAATTCTGGCATTTTCAAGTGCCACTGCCCCCGGTTCAGGAACAAGGTAGCTTTTACAGCCAGAAAGAAAAAGGATAGATACTACGATCAGGGATGTTAGCATCCTGAGAATCACATTTGTTTTCATAAAATTACACCTGTTTGTGTTGTTATTTCTGTCTATTCCGAGATATCATAAGTCTGAAAGTGGAAAAAGTATACTTCATTTTTTTCTGGAGAAAAAGCACAGCCTTTTTCATTATTTTCTGGTATTCAATTCATGAATGGTTATTCTATCGGCACAATTTAATTATTTTATAAAATACTGTAAAACAAATGAACCTGAAGAGGCATACTCTTGACTAAAGAAGAATTCAGTGTTGCCAGGAAAAAACTTGCGAAAACGCAAAAAAAGCTAGCAGAACTTCTAGGAATGTCTCTCAAGACTATCCACAGTTACGAGCAAGGTTGGCGAACAATCCCGGCGCACATTGAACGACAGATCTATTTCCTGTTGATAAATCAGCGGGGCAGAAAAAACAGCCTTACTCCCTGCTGGGAGAAAAAACAATGCAACTGTAAGGAAGATTGTCCCGCCTGGGAATTCCAAAGCGGACACCTCTGCTGGTTTGTATGTGGAACCAAATGTGACTGTACTCATGGTGTATCGCAAAAAGAGAAGATTGAGATCTGTAAAAAGTGTGACATTTTTACGTCCCTTCTTGGATAAATCGGTAATACAGGAGAATGATCAATGCCAATCTACGAATATAAATGCAATGTGTGTAAAAACCAGTTTGAGGTTCTGGTCACTTCCAGTGCTTCAACTGAGGACATTGTCTGCACGAAATGTAAGAGTCCGGATATAAAAAAAACAATTTCTGCAAGCAGTTACAGACTTAATACAGGCTCATCGATCCCTGCAGGGGCACTTTCAGGCTGTTCGGCCAAATCCGGATTCTCCTGAGGCTAACCACAAGGGTTCCGGTGGAACCCCGCATCTCAATCTTTTTTGGCCGGGCTACTCTTTGAAAAGTCAAAAACCCGTTCATTTTTCTTAAGCAGCCCATACTCTTTTCTGGCAACCTCTTCAAGATACTCAGGATCATTTTGCAGCCGGTCTATTTCTGCATGCAGGTCGCTGTTTTCCCTCTCCAGTTCAGCGGTTTTCTCCTGCAGTTGTTCGAGTTCCGCCCGATGCCCCATCAGAGAGAGTAATCCTGTGCCCGGGGAGAATATGATCCACAAAACAGCAGCCACTGCAAGGGCAAAAATCAGCTTAAGCAGGCACCCTTCCTGCTGAGGAGAGATTCTTTTTTTTGCTTGTCTTTTCATTGACTTATTTAATTAATACATTCCATTCGAATACCATGAGTGATAATAAACCTCCAGAAATCTTCCTGGTAAGCAGCTGCCTCGTCGGCCTCTGCAGCCGGTATGATGGTCGGATAAAACCATCCAACGCATGCATAGGCAAATTGAAAAACGCAACCTGGATCCCGGTTTGCCCCGAACAACTTGGAGGATTACCAACCCCGCGGGAAGCAGCCGATATCTTCGGAGGAGACGGTAAACAGGTACTGACCGGCAAAGCCTGTCTTCTTACCAAAACCGGTGTCGATCTCACCGCCCACTTTATCAAAGGGGCGGAACAGGTGCTGAAGATAGCTCAATCGCAAAAAGTCACAGCTGTTTTTCTCAAATCGAAAAGCCCATCCTGCGCTGTTAGTGGAACAATGGGTGTTACCGCCGCTCTCCTCCTGGCACACGGATTTGATCTACAAGAATTCTGAAACCTATTTTATCCGCAAAACCTTCAAAATAATAATACCCGACTCATATAATAAATAGAGCGGACCTCCCATCAAAAGCATATTTACCACATCAGGAGTAGGTGTTAAGAGTGCGGCGAGAACCGCAATAAGCAACAGCGCGTAGCGCCTGTTCTTTTCATAAAACCTGCGTGAAAAAACACCTACCTTTGCCAT
>JAUVON010000013.1 GCA_030599175.1 Desulfobulbaceae bacterium
AGTTCTTCAATGACCTGGGTCATGGTCTGAAGCGTGTCGTTTTCAATTCCCTTAACAGCAGAGATAATTCTTACATCATTTTTAATATAGGGTACCAAGGAGCTGAAAACCTTTCTCAGCCCATGTGAGGGAACTACCATCACAATAAGGTCACTTCCCGCGACACAGTCTTCAAGGCTATCAGTTAGCTTCAATTTTTCCGGCAAAATAATACCGGGAAGATATTTACTGTTTTCTCGTTTTTCAGATAGTTTTTTTACATGGAGAGAGTTATGTCCCCACAAACAGCATCTATGCCCCTTTTTTGACAAAAGCACAGCAAGGGCAGTACCCCAACTACCAGCACCGACAATTGCAACCGTACTGGCTTTATTCATCATCATTTGATGTCTGTTCCGGTTCTACTTTTTCAGAATCACCTTCAACCATCAGAGAATTCTCATCATCACCGTCCTTTTCTTTGGCGACATTGTCCATACCCACCAGTTTTTCGCCGTCCTCCATGTTGATCAGACGAACACCCTGAGTACTTCTACCAATAATCCTGACGCTGCTGAGATCCATGCGAATCATCTTGCCGAGATCAGAAATTAAAATTATTTCATCCTCAGCCTCGACCTGCTTGGCGTCAATAATTTTTCCGTTTCTTTCACTTTTTTTAATGGCAATAACACCCTTTCCGCCTCGTTTTTGTAAGCGATATTCCTCGATCGGACTACGTTTACCATATCCGTTCTCGGTGACGGTAAGGATAGAATTTTCAGAAGAAACAACTATCGCACTGACCACACAGTCTTCGCTGGCCAGCCGGATGCCTCTAACACCGGCCGCAGTCCTGCCCATTGTCCGAATATTTGATTCCCTGAAATGAATACACATACCTTCTTTGGTTATTAAAAGTATAGTGTCTTCGCCGTTCAATACATGGGCGCCGATTATCTCATCGTTCTCATTTATAGTCAGAGCACGTTTTCCTTTCTTCAGGGGACGTTTGAATTCCTGCAGACTGGTTTTCTTTATTCTTCCAAATTTTGTCACCATCATGATAGTTTTTTTCTTTGAATCATCATCAAAACTATCAATCGGCAGAATAGCTGCAATTTTTTCATCCTCTGCTAAATTCAGCAGGTTTACAATCGCTTTTCCCCTGGCCGTTCGCCCAGCAAGCGGCAGCTGATAAACCTTTCTCCAGAAAACCTTTCCATGGTTGGTGAAAAAAAGAAATGTATCAAGAGTTGAGGCCACATAGAGATTGGATACAAAATCCTCTTCTATATTTTTAACACCTTTAACACCTTTACCACCCCTGTGCTGAGATCTGTAAAGGCTTACAGGGTTACGCTTTATATATCCAGAGTGCGTAACAGTAACTGCCATATCTTCGGGAGCAATGAGATCTTCCGGAAGAATTTCATCGGTAGCGTCAATTATTTCAGTTCTTCTGTCATCACCAAAAACTTCCTTAATTTCTATCAGTTCTTCGCTGATGAGCTTCATAATCAGCGATTCATCCGCTAATAGTGTTTTTAATCTTGAAATTTCTTTAATAATTTCATCATATTCCCGAGCTATTTTTTCACGCTCAAGCCCTGTCAATCGCTGCAGGCGCATGTCAAGAATGGTCTGTGCCTGAATCTCACTCAAATCAAAACGGGAAATAAGTTTTTCTTTTGCCTCCGGTGGATTCCTGGCTGCCTTGATTAAGGCAACAACTTCGTCAAGGTTATTAATAGCAATATTCAAACCTTCAAGAATATGTGCCTTTTCCTCGGCTCTCCTCAGCTCAAAACTCGTTCTTCTGTAAACAATAACTTTTCTATGAAGAATAAAATATTCGAGTATCTGTTTAAGATTGAGAACCTCCGGCTTGTTATTGACAATTGCAAGAAAGATTATACCAAAGGACTTCTGCATCATTGTCAACTTATAGAGCTGGTTAAGTACAACTTCTGCAATTTCGTCCCTTTTAAGTTCAATAACTACCCGCAAACCGTGTCTGTCAGATTCATCCCTTACTTCAGAGATAGAAGTAATCCTCTTATCCTTGACCAATTGCGCTATTTTTTCTACCAGACTGGCTTTATTAAGTTGATAGGGAACTTCAGTAATAATGATAGCTTCTCTTTTTCCGTCCTTCATTTTTTCGATGTGAGTCAAAGCTCTCATGATGACCACACCTCTTCCTGTCTCGTAGGCTTCTCTTATTCCTGCTCGTCCACAAATCAGGCCGCCGGTTGGAAAATCAGGCCCTGTTACAATGGACATAAGCTCATGGACAGTAAGATTATTATTTTCTATAAGAGCAATAAGACTGTCTATAACCTCCGACAGATTGTGGGGAGGAATATTTGTAGCCATACCAACCGCAATACCTGATGAACCGTTTACCAGTAAATTTGGTACTTTAGTCGGCATGACAGTCGGTTCATTCAGTGAATTATCATAGTTGGGTGTCCAGTCAACAGTATCCTTTTCAAGATCATTTACTATCTCACGATCTATTCTGGTCATCCGCGCTTCTGTGTATCTCATTGCCGCAGGAGAGTCTCCATCCAGAGAACCAAAATTTCCCTGCCCGTCAACCAGCGGATAACGCATGGAAAAATCCTGCGCCATACGAACAATAGTGTCATATGCAGCTGTATCTCCGTGTGGGTGGTATTTACCAATAAGATCACCAACTATCCTGGCAGATTTGACATATGGCCTGTTATGGAAAACACCAAGTTCCCGCATTGCAAAAAGAGCTCTTCGATGGACAGGTTTTAACCCGTCTCTAACATCAGGTAATGCACGCCCGATAATTACACTCATCGCATAATCGAGATACGATTTTTGCAATTCTTTTTCAATGGATATGGTGGGGAACTGTTCTTTGCCTTTTTCTGTATCTGTGCTCATAAAAATATTCTGTTTAAAATTTGGTGGTCTCTGGAAATTCTGTAAATACTTCTGGCTGACTATGCGGTGGTATTAAATATCAAGATCTGTCACTTCAAGAGCGTGACTTTGAATAAATTCACGCCTTGGCTCCACTTTGTCACCCATAAGCGTGGTAAAAATATCATCAGCCTGTTCAACATCTTCTATTGTTACCTGCATAAGGGTTCTATTTTCAGGGTTCATGGTGGTATCCCAAAGCTGTTCGGGATTCATTTCACCAAGCCCCTTATAGCGCTGAAGATGACTGCCCTTAAAAGACTGACCACGTACAAGAGTCAACATCTCAGACCATTTTTCTGCATCAATTAATTTTTCATCTCCACTCTTGTTTTCAGATACAAGAGTGAAGCCGCCCTTGAGATAAGGCTGAACTTTATCAAAGAGTGCCAGTGCTTTTCTGTATTCGTTAATAAGCGGTATTTGAGGACCAAGGGTCATCATAATCTGTACCTTACCGCGAACAGCAAGATCAACCTCATAACAGTCCGGTCGCCACCTGCATGATCTTATATTCCCTATTACCAGCTTTTCTTCGGGCAGATGACCGATAAGTTCCTCTATAAAAGTTTTTTCTGTAAATTGATCAGCGGTGCGGATTCTATTTTCAAGAAGAAAGTAAAGCATTTCCTCCCAGATATTCATTCTCTCCATAAAACTGACTATACGCTGATATATGGACAATTCCTCCATGAGCTTGACAAATTCACTCCCCTCTACGGTTTGTCCACCGCCTTTTGACAGAATTTTTATTTTCTCGCTGGCCATAGTGAAAAGATGGTTATTGAGCTCACTTTCATCGAGAAAATATTTCTCTTTTTTTCCCTTACCCAGACGATAAAGCGGTGGTTGCCCTATGTAAATAAAACCATTTTCAACAAGAGGAAGCATCTGTCTGTAAAGAAAAGTAAGGAGTAAGGTTCTTATATGAGCACCATCAACATCAGCATCGGTCATTATTATAACTTTATGATAACGAAGTTTTTCAATATCAAATTCGTCTTTACCTATTCCACAACCTAGTGCACCAATCAATTGTTTGATCTCCTCACTGTTCAGTATGCGGTCAAAACGAGCTTTTTCAACATTAAGGATTTTACCCCTCAGGGGCAGTATAGCCTGATTCGAACGATCTCTACCCTGTTTGGCGGATCCGCCGGCGGAATCACCCTCAACTATAAAAATTTCACGTTTGGCTGGATCTTTTTCCTGACACTCTGCAAGTTTACCGGCCATAAGCAGGCTGGTAGCACCTTTCTTTCTTGATAAATCCCTGGCCCTTTTCGCTGCTTCTCTCGCCCTGGCAGCTTCAACTACTTTTAAAAGTATCTTTTTAGCTATGGCAGGGTTTTGTTCCAGAAAGAGGGTAAGTTTTTCAGTACAGACAGACTCAACAATGGATTTGACCTCGGAATTACCGAGTTTTGTTTTTGTCTGTCCTTCAAACTGTGGATTGGGGACACGGACGGATACAACACTGGTTAGTCCTTCTCTTACATCATCCCCCCCCATTTTCTCCCGCATATTTTTCGGAATCATATCATCGTTTGCATATCTGTTTATGCACTTGGTAAGGGATGATCTGAAACCTGCAACATGGCTGCCGCCTTCGCGGGTATTAATATTGTTTACAAAAGAGAAGAGCCTTTCTGAATATCCGTCAAAATGCTGCAATGCAATTTCCACTTCAACATCATCCTTTGAACCTGAAATATAGATAGGTTCAGGGAATATGGATGTTCTCTTACGATTAAGGTATTCGACATAGGATATTATTCCTCCGGAGGCATGGAATTTATCCTCTTCACCGCTTCTTTCATCCTTTAGATATATCCGTAACCCTTTATTTAAAAAGGAGAGTTCCCTTATTCTGTTTTTTACAGTTTCATAGTTAAAAACAGTCGTTTCAGTAAATATTCCTGCATCAGGTTTAAAGGTGATTTTCGTCCCTGTTTTATCACTTTCTCCTATAACCTGTAATTCACTCGTTTTATCACCATACTCAAATGATTGTTTGTATATTTTGCCGTTTCTTTTAATTTCGGCATATGCTTCGCTGGAAAGTGCATTAACTACTGAAACGCCGACACCATGCAACCCTCCAGACACTTTGTAGGATGAATGATCAAATTTACCCCCGGCATGAAGAGTTGTCATGACAAGTTCAAGAGCTGTCATATCTTCAGTAGGATGTTTTTCCACAGGAATTCCACGACCGTTATCTTCCACGGAAACGGAATTATCATCATGAATAATAATCCATATTCTATCACAATAATCGGCCAGAGCTTCATCAATACTGTTATCTACAACTTCCCATATAAGATGATGCAAACCCTCTGTAGCCGTATTTCCAATGTACATGGCCGGTCGCTTACGTACTGCCTCCAGACCATCAAGTACCTTTATCTGTTCCGCACCGTAATTATTCGTTTCTTCTGTCACGCTAGTTCCCTATAGTAGTAATATTTACAACTGCATCGGCATTATAATGGATATAAAGCCAACATCATCGTCAGCCTTCATAAGACACGGGCTGTTATTTGAGTTGATATACGCCTCAACGGTTTCACTTTCCATAACCTGGAGCGCTTCTATAAAATATCTACAGTTAAAGCCAAGACTGAGTGGTTCACCGGAATATGAGATGGACTGTTCATCTTTTGCGTTGCCCAAATCAGCATTCTGTGAAGAAAGTATCATCAGATTATTTTCAATCTTCAACTGGATAGTGTGAAATAAATCTTCAGTGAATAGGTTTATTCTCTTTAGCGATTCCAGGAACGGTATTCTCTGAATTTCCAGACAATTTTCAAGCTGGACTGCTTCAAGAATGGCTGAATACTTAGGAAATTCACCATGTTTAAGACGAATAATCATAACAGCATCCTCATCTCTGAGAACTAACTGTTTTTGCTCAAAAGATACCTCTAAAGCGTCTCTTCCCTCACAAAATTTTTTCCATTCCTGAATCCCCTTTTTGGGTATCAGAGTGACATCGTTGAGCTGCATTTCATCGAGATCTGCAGCAACATCTTTTTCCATAATTGATAACCGATGCCCGTCAGAGGAAATCATCTTCAGATAAGAAGTGCCATCCCGCACCTCCTTTTCAAACAGCACAGCAGTAAGAGAGTAAATATTCTCCTGCTCATTTGCTATTGAATATATAATTTTATCAATAAGTTCGAGGAATATATGGCTCTCAAATGATATAAATGACTCTTCTTCATATTCAGGAAATTCAGGAAATTCGTCACTTGCCATTCCAGCCAGATTGTATTTACTTAAACCTGCCCTTATAATAACCCAGCTATTGTCTGTTTCTTCTATAGTTATAGTTTCTGATCCTGATTCTCTGACAATCTCAAAAATTTTCTTTGCGGGAAGAGTCAATGACCCTTCATCTTGAATTTCTGCGGGAACAAAAAGACGCAGACCAACTTCAAGATCTGTTCCTGTTAAAATCAATCCGTTGTTTGTCGATTCTATAAGAACATTTGACAAAATGGCTAATGTTCCCTTTTTGTTGGTTAGGTTTTGAAGATTGTTAAGAGCCTCAAGAAAATAATTTCTACTGATCGTGCAATTAAGTGCCATAAGGGGACTCCTTTCAACGAATCCTTATTATAGTTTTTCTATTATTATTATTAGTCATATTAATATGTTCAATGAAAGTATAACTAACTGTTTTTAATTAATTAATTATAAACAATATTAAGTTTATAACTTAGGTCCAATTGTGTAGATATGGTTGTTAACAGTTTTATAAACAGGTTCTTAAAAAGCTGTTAACATGAAGCTGTTAACAGAGTGTTGAAAATATTTTATTGTGTGGCTGGTCTCGTTTTCTGAATTCTTCAAATTTATTGAAAAAACAGATATATACATATAATTATTAGTACCTTGCAATCTAGTAAAAAATGATCAAAATTTCAATATAATAATACGATATTAATAATGAAAAATTTTAATGAAGCCAGGCTTAAAGAAGAACTCGACAATGTTATCAAATGTTCTTTAAAAAAAGATGTTTTTTCAGGTGCTTGCTTGTCTTTTTCTACTTTAAAAAACTCTATGAGATGGAGTAGAACTTATAGTTATGGAACTACTGAAAAGTCAGGCTCAAAAACAAGGATTCAGCAAAGCACCTATTTTGATCTGGCATCATTGACAAAACCACTGGTAACAACGCTTTCAATTGCAGTTTTAATTGAAGAGGGACTACTATGTTTGGAAGATGAGCTTTCTGATTGTTGTGGTTGGAAAGTACCTGAAGATAAAAAAAGAATTACAATTTCGCATCTTTTAACACATTCTTCTGGTTTGCCAGCTCATAAACCATATTATAAAAAATTGCATGAAGTACCTCAACATCAAAAAAGCAAAGAACTTCTAAAATGGATTTTAGAAGAACAACTTTGTTTTTTACCCGGCACAGATAATCTTTACAGCGATCTCGGTTTTATATTGCTTGGATTCATAATTGAAGAGAAAACTGGAGTTCCACTGGATGTTCTATGGGAAAAGAAGGTCATTATCCCTTTAAAGCTGCAAAAATGGCTGTTATTCACAAAAAATAAAAGTTTTGATACCGGACTGTATGCTGTTACACAAAAATGTGTATGGAGTGGTAAAATGCTTTGTGGGGTTGTTCATGATGATAACTGCAGAGCAATGGGCGGTGTGGGAGGGCATGCAGGATTATTCGGTACGGCACCAGCTTTGTTGTCTCTTTGCGAACACTTGATAGAACAATTTAAGGACAGGGAGGAACATCCTTCATACAGCTCAGTTCTGTTGAGACATTTACTGGCAAGAGTTGGTAACTCTAGCTGGGCTTACGGTTTTGATAGCCCAACGAGAGGAAATTCAAGCAGCGGCAGGTTTTTTAGCGATGAAAGTAGAGGCCATTTAGGTTTTACGGGAACATCTTTCTGGATAGATTTTGAAAGGGAAACAGCAATAGTTTTACTAACGAACAGAGTGCATTCAACTGATAATATTGATAAAATAAAAAAGTTAAGACCACTTGTTCATGACATAATCATGACTAATATTTTATAAAAAGATTATTAACGAAAAAAAACTCCGCCAAACGTATCTGTTCAACGGAGCCTAGGGTATTATATAACCGGCTACTTTTTTGTTACCACCAGCAAATAGTTTGATCGGCTTCAAAAATTTTGTCAACCAGATTATCATAATCCGGACTATCTACAGTCAAGTCAAAGGTATCAACTTCCCGATCACGATTAACAATCTCGACTAACTTTTGTACAGTCTCATCCGGCTGCGATCTGTATACATTTAATATTTTCATAGTATAGAAACTCCTGGATATTTTATTTGGCACCGTAGGGGATGATATGGGTCATTTCACGAAGCTTTTCACCAAGCTCTTCAATAGAAATAGCGGTGAAATCATTTTTTTCAACATCAGCCTGCACTGTGGTAAAAATATCACCTTCCATATCACGAAGCATTTCTATGCTTTCTTTGGTCAACTCATCTATTTCAGGAATTTCTTTATCAATTACCATGCCATATGAGTACATATTTTCGACAGCTAGTCCTAAAGCTGATCTGATACCATCTACGACGTAATCTTCGTGCCTGTACATGAAGCATACTTTTTTGTATTCCATTTTATGTCTCCTTTACAGACTGAGGTAGCAGTCAAAGTCTTCTATCATAATACCGTGTTGGGCTTGAGTAGCCATTTTTTTTGCGGTTAACCCCTTGGGAACATCCTCAATATCGAAGCCCTGTTTTTTATAGCTGTCTACACAAATAGAAACATCATCAGCAAGGTCGCATAATCCAGCAAATTCAGGGTCTTTAGAAAGGGTTGTTGCCTTCCAGGTAAAAAAAACCTTTACATTGGATCCTTTGGCTTTAGCCGCTTTGGTGACACCTATAACGTGTTGAAGGCTGTCTGTGGTAGTAACAAAAATACCTAAACTTTTTGCCATATTTGTTCTCCTTCAAGAAAGTTGCCGGCTTTGATATAACCGGCCGACATAAAAAAAATCAAACCACAACCATGTGCGATTCAATTTAAAGTTGGGAGAACCCGAAGGGTAAAGAGCTCACTGCGGGTTCTTTGAAGTATTAACCTTTTTTGATAAAAAAGCTTATATAGCCGGATTCTTCTTTTTCTCCAAGATATTCATGTCCTGCCCGTTCACACCAGCCGGGGAGATCATTTCTGGAACCCGGATCAGTTCCGTCCACCTGAAGAATATCGCCGGAATTGATCTTTCCTATTTCTTTTTTAGTCCTGAGAAGCGGCATTGGACAACTGAGTCCCTTAGCATCAAGTACACTAGCTGGTTCTAATCCTTCTTCAACTACTTTGAAGTCACTCATAACTGTTCTCCTGGCATTTAGTTCACTTATACAAGTTGATAAGAAAAAAATCCGGTGGCAGATAAATTTCTTAACTGAAAAAAGTTTGTTTTTGACCTATACTTTAGCTTCCGGCATCTGTCAAGGCATGAAAAAACGAGCAGCGTAACTATGTGATATTTAAACAAATAAAATTTGTGCCACAATGTGGTGATGGCGGGCGTGGTATGTCGTTTATCTTGACAAAAAATATGAGATGTGTAAAGCAGTGTAACTATTCAGTAGGGTAGGGGGATTACACATGACTTTCATATAAAAAATACTGATTAACACAACAGGCATTTATAAAAATAGAGTTGAAGTTTACTTTTTGTCTACTTAACAGGGAGAGTACTATGAGCGAAGAATCAGTTTTCAAAAGTAAGGCTAAAGAGTTATACGGCCTTTTCTGCGAAAAGGAGTGGAATCCCTATATTACAGGTGTCGTGGTTGCTTTTCTGTCGGTAATGATAATGGCCTGGTGGAGACCGTGGGGAGCTGTCGGGGCTATCAGGAACTGGGGTGACTGGATAATGTTCGGGGGGGCCAGTATTTTTGGATCGGATGGTGGTATTTTCGGGTTTTATGACGAAGCTCCACGATCAATTTTTGTGAATTCGGGTTCTGTTATAGGTATAGGTTTTGTTGCCGGTGCATTTATCTCTGCCTGCCTGGGAAAGGATTTTGCTTTGAGAATACCACCATATCGAGAAATGGTTAAAGCAGTAATTGCCGGTATTTTGATGGGGATTGGAGCAACTTTAGCCGGTGGATGTAATGTTGGTGGTTTCTATAATGCAATCGGGAATTTAGGTGCCAACGGGTTCGCCATGATGTTTGGTCTTGTTTTTGGTGTTATTCTGGGGCTCAAGCTTCTTTACCTGGAAATGGAGTATATTACCTGGGGTGAAGGTGGTTCAAAAACCATCAGTTTTTCATCAAAGGTAGTCTATACAATGGGAATAGTATGTACTTTGGTTCTTGTTGCTGCAGCTTATATATATGCTGGCAATGAAGACAGTGACTATATTGCGTCGCTGAGTGGCATAATACTTATTGCCGCAGCACTTGGATATACCATGCAGCGGGGTCGGTGGTGCATGGTACAGGGGTTCCGTGAACCACATATGACCGGTGACTGTACTCTGGCCAAATCTGTTATGCTGTCGATAGTTGTCGTGGCAATTGGTGCTGCAGTATTGAAATATGCTGTTCCGATGAGAGCTGAAGGAGAGGCGGTACTGGCACCCCTTAATTATGTGCGGGGTACATTTGGCTGGGGCGGCGTTGTCGGCGGGTTTGTTTTTGGTCTTGGTGCCATGTTTGCCGGTGGCTGCGGCTCAGGAACATTGTGGCGTGTTGGCGAGGGGCAGGTTAAACTTATGATAGTTGTACCTTTTTTTGGTATAGTCTCATCCGTTATGACTGCCTGGTTCAGGGACAATGATTTTGAGGCGGACGGGGTTCTCGGATCCTCTGTTTATATGCCCGATATCCTGGGTTATGGGCCAACACTTTTGGTTATCGGCCTTGCAATGATCGCCTGGTATCTCGTTGTCACCTGGAACGAAGAAACCAATAAATTGATAGTACCGATGTGACACTGTAAAACAGGTAGAAATAGAGGCGCAATTTCACCCTGCAGTGAGATTGCGCTTTTTCTTTTTTACTTCCAGGAAAATTCAGCAGTGTCTGGTTAGAGAATTGTAAAGCATCGAAAACGGATTCATGGGAAACTTTTGTCCGCTTTTGGCAGTAGATTTCTTGATTTTCAAATATTTTTCACATCCAATTTGTATCATGCGAGTTCCTCGCAGATAGCGTAGACTTCGAGTTCTTAACCGGACATTGTTGAGGAAAATTAGGAGTAAGGCACTCATGAGAAAAACAGCAATTTTTAGAGATAATCTCTTTTTATCCCATGACCCCGGATACAACCATATTGAATCACCCGAGAGGATAAGGACGATATTTAAACTGCTGGATAAAATGCAGGAGATAGGGGAATTGGTTGAACCATCTTTTTATTCGGCATCCGACGATATTCTTCGTTTAAATCATTCAGACGCTCTCATTGAAACTGTAGCTGCAACATCGGGCCAAGTGTATTCAGTTCTTGATGCGGACACTCTTACTTCAAAAGAGAGTTATAATGCGGCATGCCTTGCAGTTGGGGCTGTGGTGAAAGGGGTCGACCTTCTCTTTCAAGGTGAAATAGATAACGGTTTTGCCCTGGTCAGACCTCCGGGTCACCACGCTGAAAAAAATAGATCCATGGGGTTTTGTCTCTTCAATAATGTAGCCATTGCTGCCCATCATGCCATTCAAAATTGCGGCGTCAACAGGGTGATGATTGTTGACTGGGATGTACACCACGGTAATGGAACACAGAATTCGTTTTATGATACAGATAAGGTGCTCTATATATCAACACACCAGTATCCTCTCTACCCGGGTACCGGCTCCCTGGCAGAAACAGGGTCAGGACGGGGCGAAGGGTATACTATCAACATCCCCCTTCCGGGTGGTCAGGGGGATTTTGAATATGCAAATGTTTTTAACACCTTAGTGGCACCCGTATGTCTGGAATATCAACCGGAGCTTATTCTTGTGTCGGCGGGTTTTGATACATTTATTGAAGACAATATCAGTTCAATGCAACTTACGCATAACGGGTTTGCTTATATGACCAGGGTTATGGTTGAACTGGCAGAAACAGTATGTAATGGGAAACTGCTGATTTCTCTCGAGGGAGGTTATAGCCTTGCCGGAATGAACAGAGGGGTTTTTGCGGTTCTCAGTGAATTGGCAGGCAATGATTTAAAAAATGAGCTTCCGGCAAAGGTTGATGAAAAAATATGTTGCCTGCTGGGAAAGGAAAAGAGTGCGCACCCGGTGGTTGAGATGGCAAGGGACGTTGCAAAAACATATTGGAAAATGTAAACTCGAAGGATGCAGGCTTGAAAAGATGTAACAAGAGACGTATAGAAACAAGGAAAAATTATACGGCTCAAAAATTTATGATCCGGCTGGAGATATTTTTTGAACAAAGGCAATACTAAAATACTTATAGCAGATGACGACCTGATGGTTCGCTCTACAGTCTCTCAGATACTGGAAATGTTTGGTCATCAGGTGGATACGGTAGCAAGCGGTGAGGAAATGATAGCTGCTGTAAACGACAGCTATGATGTAATTATTCTGGATATTACTATGCCGGATATGGATGGTTTTGAAACCATGAATCAGCTCAACAGGCTGGCCTTTGACATCCCTGTCTTGTTTCTTACAGGAGCCGCTTCTATGGACTATGCGGTAAAGGCTATTAACCTGGGTGCTTACGATTTTCTTACGAAACCGATTGAAGATCTGGATATATTCAATGTAAAAATACGAAGAGCTGTTGAGAAGAGGATGTATGTGCTCAGGGAGAGGCAATACAAGGCTGCCCTTGAGGACGATATTCAGGAAAAAGCAAAACAGCTTGAAGAACAGAACAAATTACTTCTTACCTACAGTAACAGCCTCGAAAATGCTACTGTGCAGTTAATGACCAGCCTCCAGAATGCAATGGAGGAGAAAGACTATTATACAGCTGGCCATACCAAACGTGTTACTGAGTATGCAATGATGTTGGGCGAGGCAATGGAGTTGAGTGAAAATGACATTATTGTTCTGAGACGTTCCGCTCAGTTTCACGATATAGGAAAGCTGGTAATTGACCTCTCGTGCATCCAGAAACCGGGAAAACTGACTGATGAAGAATGGGTACTTATCAGGAAACATCCAACTGTCGGGGCAAACATAATAAAACCGTTGGGTTTTATGGAGAAAGAACAGTTTATAATACGACATCATCATGAGAGGGTCGATGGAAAAGGATATCCGGCTGGCTTGACCGGTGATGACCTGGACGATCTCACAAAAATCATTACCGTTGTAGATAGTTTTGATGCCATGACATCCCAGAGAAATTACAGGAAGAACAAGGTTATGGAAGAGGCGGTAGAGGAGCTGTTCAAATGCAGCGGAACTCAATTTGATCCGGCGATTGTTGAGACATTCTCCCAGGCCATAGTTGATTTTAAACCTGTAAAAAATGGTTTTTCGGGAGAACCCCTGGCAAGACTCTATGAGCAGAATAACACATTTAAATAAATTATGATTACGTATGAAACTCAGCCAATTCTATTGGAATAGACTTAAATTATTGATAACAAAAGAGAAATAAGAACCCACAGGGTTGTCATCCCCGCGCAGGCGGGGATCCAGTCACGAGCAAGGCTTCTGGATCGGAGTCTACGCTTACCTCCCGCCTACGCGGGAATGACGGAGAATGTAGCTGAGTTTCGAGTAACTTTTTACGAGTTTATCATTTATGAATATCACTAAGAAAGCAGTTGAGCATGTGGCGAACCTGGCAAGGCTGACTCTGTCCGATGAAGATTTAGACGTAATGACAGGGCAACTGAACACTATTTTGTCGTATGTGGATAAGCTTGGCGAACTGGATACCAGCAAGATAAAACCGACAACACATGTTTTTTCTGTAACAAATGCTTTTCGTGAAGATCGTGTAACTGAGTCACTTTCCCAGGAAGAATCTCTTGCCAATGCTCCCCTGGAAAATGGAGAGAGTTTTCAGGTCCCCAAAATTATCTAACCCGACCAGTTGGAACTTTCAGATACGCTGCTACAAAGGCTTTGTAGTCGGGAGCTAGAGAGGTATTGCCAAATATAATGAAACCCTACGAATTAACTATTGCTCAGGCAGTAAAAGAAATGGCAGCTGGAGAGTTCACTGCCGTTGAGCTGACAGAGAGCTGCCTGGATAGAATTGAAAAAATAGATAAAAAGTTACAAGCTTTTATTACCGTCGACAGGGAGGGTGCCCTCAGTCAGGCTATAGCGGCGGATAAAGAGCGAAGTGCGGGAAGGGTTGGTGCCCTCTGTGGTATTCCTCTTTCCATAAAGGATCTTCTCTGTACAAAAAATGTAAAAACCACCTGTGGTTCCAAAATATTGGAGAACTATATCTCTCCCTACGATGCAACCGTCGTTGACAGGATCAGGAAAGAGGGTGGGGTGATTCTGGGTAAGGTTGCCATGGATGAGTTTGCCATGGGTTCCACTTCTGAGACCTGTGCCTTCGGTGTACCGCAGAACCCGGTTAAGAGCGGGTATGTTACCGGAGGATCCTCGGGCGGTTCTGCTGCGTCTGTTGCTTCACTGGAATGCCTCGGGTCTTTAGGCTCAGACACCGGTGGATCTATAAGGCAACCTGCATCTCTTTGCGGCGTTGTCGGTATGAAACCGACCTATGGCAGGGTTTCCCGGTTTGGCCTGACAGCATTTGCATCTTCTCTTGACCAGGTTGGTCCTCTTTCCCGGAGTGTTACGGATTGCGCCACCTTGATGAACGTAATCAGCGCCTATGATAAGAAGGATTCTACATCAGTCCGGAAAGCTACTCCTGATTTCACTTTATCCCTGAAAAAGGGTCTTGACGGGGTTCGTGTGGGAATACCTCTGGAATATTTTAAACAGGGGCTGGATCCTGAAGTTGAACGCGTCGTACAGAATGGTATTGAGGTGTTAAGGAGCGGCGGGGCGGAGTTGGTTGATATTTCTCTTCCCCATACTGAGTACTGTGTTGCTTCTTACTATCTTATTGCTTCTTCCGAGGCAAGCTCCAACCTTGCCAGATATGATGGTGTCATATATGGGTACAGGGATCAGCAGGCAGATTCTTTACTTGATATGTATAAACAGACACGCTCTAAAGGTTTTGGCGCCGAGGTGAAGCGACGTATTCTTATCGGCACCTATGCCCTGTCCTCCGGCTATTATGATGCTTATTATAAAAAGGCCTCCCAGGTGAGAACACTGATTTTAGGTGACTACAAAAAAGCATATGAAAAGTGTGATATTCTCATCTCCCCCGTAACACCGACACCGGCATGGAAAATAGGTGAAAATAGTGACAACCCACTGGCCATGTATTTGTCAGATATACTGACTATTTCGGCCAACCTCGCGGGTGTCCCCGGACTTTCCGTTCCGGGAGGATTTACCGGCACAGGATTACCCGTTGGAATCCAGATCCAGGGGGATCATTTCGGGGAAGAAAAACTGATTCAGGCGGCATATCACCTTGAGCAGGAACTTAACCTTGAATTACCACCGCTGGATATCTGATAAGATGGGCGGCTTTCCCGCCCGCAACTTTACTTGAAGATCAATTGAAACTTACTATTCCGGATAATATTGCTTCTATTACACCGTATCCGCCGGGAAAGCCGATTGATGAGCTGGAACGTGAGTATGGTGTCAGTGACTCTATAAAGCTCGCCTCAAACGAGAACCCCTGGGGGCCTTCACCAAAGGTGGTGAGGGCTCTACGCTTAGAGCTGCCTAATTTGCACAGGTACCCTGATGGGTCCTGTTACTATCTCACCCGGGCGATCGCCTCAAAAATCGAGGTTGATCCGACAGAGATCGTTTTGGGAAATGGATCCAACGAGGTAATTGAGTTTCTGGTAAAAGCGTTCGTGCGGGAGGGGGATGAGGTTATCACAAGTCACCCCTCTTTCCTGATGTATCAGAAGTTTGTCCAGGTGCGGGGTGGTATCAATCATGTAGTTCCACTGCGGGATATGAAGCATGATTTGGAGACTATTCGAGAAACAATATCCGTAAAGACAAGGCTCATTTTTATTGACAATCCGAACAATCCGACAGGAACAGTCATCGAGCCACTAGAGTTGCATAGTTTTTTAGGGAAAGTACCTGAAACTGTTATTGTTGTTCTGGATGAAGCATATGTCGATTTTATGGATATGAGTTCCCGGATCGACCCCCACCTTCTTATACGAAACAGTGAGGATCGCTGCCCTGTTGTCCTGTTGAGAACTTTTTCAAAGGCATACGGGTTGTCTGGTTTAAGAGTAGGGTTCGGGCTCATGGCCAGGGAGGTTGCCTCCTGCCTGCATAAGGTTCGCCAACCCTTTAATATCAATCTGTTGGCCCAGATTGGTGCCAGGGCGGCCCTGGAGGATGAAGACTATTTTCAACAGACTCTGGCTAAGACGAGGAGAGGGTTGAGTGTCTTGACCAGAGAGGTGGAAAAGCTTGGTTGCATAAGTTACCCATCACAAACGAATTTTTTCCTGATCGATGTCAGGGGAAATGGGGATGATTTGTACCAGGCGATGCTTCATAAGGGGGTTATAATCCGTTCTATGAGCAGTTACGGGTTTCCCAATTTCATCCGGGTCACTGTTGGAACAGAGGAGGAAAACACCAGATTTTTGGCTGCTCTGGCTGTTTGCCTGACTGATCTTGGTTATGTTTGAAAAGCAAAATATTATTACCATTGACGGCCCGGCTGGCGTGGGAAAATCAACAGTAAGCAGGAGGGTTGCCGACGCAACCGGATATACCTATCTTGATACTGGAGCAATGTATCGAGCTGTTGGCCTTTACCTGGAGCGACTAGGTGTAAATCTTGATAAACCTGAAACTGTTTCCCGTCACCTTGATGAATTAAGGATGCAGCTGCTCCCGGCTGTTGATGATCTGAGTGATATTTGTGTCTTGCTTGGCGGCGAAGATGTGAGTGATATTATTCGTACTCCGGCAATGGCCATGATGGCTTCCCGGGTTTCCGCTATCCCTGTTGTGAGGGAAAAACTGACGGAAATGCAAAGGGTTTTAGGGGAGGAGGGCAGGGTTGTTGCCGAAGGAAGAGATACCGGCACAGTCGTTTTTCCGATGGCAAAGCATAAATTTTTTCTTGATGCCGACCCCCGGGAAAGAGCGCGCAGGCGTGTCGAGCAGCTTCGGCAGAAGGGGATGGAGGTGGATGAGGCAGAAATCCTGGCTATGACTCTTAAGCGTGATAAAAATGATCGTGAACGAAAAATTGCTCCACTTAAAGCAGCAGAGGATGCTATGAAAATCGAGACTACAGATATCTCGATTGATGAAGTGGTTGAAAAAATTCTGCAGAAAATTTCTAACCCTGATGAGTAGCAGGACGATGGTTTCTCCGGCACAGAAGAGATGTGCCGGAGGAAAGGAAAGTTTTTATTATTCTATGACAAAATCTGCACGTCTGTTCTGACTGTAGGCGTCTTCGTCCAGTCCCGGGAAAAGAGGTTTCTCTTCGCCATAGGAGAGAGTTCTGATTCTTGAGGGATCCACGCCCAGGTCAATTAAAAACTGCTGGGCGTTGATAGATCTTCTCTCACCAAGGGCGAGGTTGTACTCATTGGTTCCCCTTTCATCGCAGTTTCCTTCAATAATTACTGCTGTTCCCGGCACCGAGTTAAGGTATTCCGCGTTGCGCACTATTACGTCCGTCATATCCGGTGTGATTGCGGCCCGGTCGAAGTCAAAATAGATAGGGTAGAGGTTGTCCGAGGATCTTCCGTGTACCCGTTTATATTCGTCTGTCTGGTTATCAAGTGCATTGGTGGATCCACCACCGATACTACCTGCAGCGGTGTCGTCAAGTGTACCTTCAGTGGGAAGGTTTTCCTCAGAATACCCGCCTTCTGCCGATGGGTAGCTGATATCTTTGCCGCCGGACATTGATCCGGAAGATCCTGCTGAAGTTGGGGGGACAACTGTTTTGGGGCTGCAACCGGCCCCAAAAAGGACAAGTGAGCCAAGAAGGGACGAGAGTACAATTGATGTGTAGAACCTTTTTTTCATGATTTCTCCTGTTTCCACGTAGGGATGGATGGGCGCTTCTGAATAGTTACATAAAAATTATGTTACAGTTTAGCCGTAATAACAAAGAGGTCAAGCATAAATTGCCAGGTGGATAATTCTATTTACCTGTTGCCTATCAACTTTTATAATGGTATTGCGATGGCAAGCGACCGTGGGGATGTTCAGGCAAAAACAATTTATTTGCCATTTTCCTGCCAACCCTGTGGTTGGTCAACACTTGGTCGGGGGGTACGAAATATGAAAGCAAAAGATACCTGGTACACCTTGACAGCCGTCTGTGCGGTCGGTTTAGAGAGTCTTGTCAAAGAGGAGATAGAATCTTTTGGTGGCAGGGACATCCTCTGTGGCAGGGGCATTGTGTTCTGGCAGGGAGGGTTGACAACTGCTTATCGAGCCTGTTTGTGGTCCCACTTTTCCTCTAGAATCCTTTTACAGTTATATGAGTTCCCGGTGAGAAATGAGGAAGAACTGTATCAGGACTGTCTGAAGGCGGACTGGTCCACCCATATGACGATTGATACTACATTTGCAGTTGACTGTACAATATCCGGTGAAAGCCCAATCAACCATAGTCATTATGCGGCACTGAAGGTAAAAGATGCGATTGTTGACTATTTTAGAAACAGAGAGGGGGATCGTCCATCGATCGAAACATCAAGGCCTGGAATCAGGCTGCACCTCCATCTTGACAAAAGGCAGGCGACACTTTTTCTGGATCTCTCCGGAGAAAGTTTACACCGCAGGGGTTACCGGGTGTCCGGCGCGCGCGCTCCACTTAAAGAAACACTTGGCGCTGCAATAGTTGGTCTGAGCGGCTGGTTGAAGGGCGGGGCCGGGACTCTGGTAGATCCCATGTGCGGTACAGGAACCATACTCATAGAAGCGGCGATGATGTATGGCGACTCTGCTCCGGGTTTATTACGGAACTATTTTGGTTTTTTTGGCTGGCTGCAGCATGATACTCTTCTCTGGCAGGAGTTGTTAGATGAGGCTGTTGTCCGGAGGAATGCCGGGTTAGAAAAGAACTGGCCGGTCATAGTCGGGTATGATTGTGACCCTGTAGTTGTGAAGGGCGCAAGAAAGAATATTGAACGTGCAGGGCTTGAAGAGGTTATCCGCATTAAACAGGCTGAGCTTGCTACCCTTCAGCCATCCACTGAAAATGGTATGATATTAGCCAATCTTCCCTATGGAGAGCGACTCTCGGAAGCTGAACAGGTATCCTATTTATACAGAGCGTTCGGACGCATAAGCAGAGAAAGGTTTCCCGGCTGGAATATAGGGGTTTTTATTTCTAATCCGGATTTTACTGATAGTTTCAATCTGGCCTGGAGCAACAGATATAAACTTTTTAATGGTACTATACCCTGCAGGCTTCTCGTAGGAATTGTGGATGGAACAACAAAAGACTCTTTTCGGTGGAAGAAACCGTCTGAAATGGTCATGGAGAGTGAAAGCGAGTTTGGCAACAGGTTTAAAAAGAATCTGAAAAAATATATGGGGTGGGCGGAAAGAGAGGATATCTCCTGTTTCAGAGTTTACGATAGAGATCTGCCGCATTATAATATCAGCGTTGATCTGTACGGAAAGTGGGTACACGTCCATGAATACTCCCCACCAAAATCAATTGCCGGAGAACTTGCCGCACAAAGATTAAGGGATGCGGTCAGGCAGATAAAAGAGATACTCGGAGTGCGTTCTAACCGGGTTTTTCTAAAAACAAGACAGAGGCAGAAAGGAAAAAATCAGTACCAGAAAAAGAACAGCCGAAAAAAACTGTATGAGGTGAAGGAGGGGAACTGTTATTA
>JAUVON010000248.1 GCA_030599175.1 Desulfobulbaceae bacterium
GAGTTCATCTTGATGTTCAGTGATAGTAGAGTAACTTTTCAACACCTTGTGATATGTTTCAAATGTACGGTGGCTTTCGATCAATTTTGTCATTTCAGAGGACATGTTGACATTTGACAGCTCCAGGTTTCCTTGAATGACACGATAGCCTTCACTGTTCACTTCGGCTGAACTATTCAGCAGTGAAAATGTGGTATCCTTTTCCCGCCTGAGCAGTGATTTGTCTATGATGTTAACAATGGCGAGTTTTGCAACTTCATCACGATTATCCTCCCGGTCAAGAATATAGATCATGCCGTCATCGCCAATGGCGATTTTACCTCCATCTATATCAGGTATGTTTATCTGAGCACCTCTTTCATCAAGCACAGGCAATCCATTGCTGGTAGTAAGTAAACCGTCTCCGTTCATAGCAAAATCCCCTCGCCTGGTGTATAGCACACCGTTTGGACCCCGCAGTTTGAAAAAACCATCGCCGTTGATAGCCATGTCTAGGGGGTCTTCTGTCTGTCGCATTGCTCCGGGAGAAAAATCAGTGAAACTATTTTTAATTCTACTGAAATCAATACTTTTAGCTTCATTGGACTGTTGTTCTCCCTGGAGAAAAGATTCAAAGCTGACCAGAGATTTTTTGTATCCGTTGGTATTGATATTCGCCAGGTTTGCACTGATGTGGGCAATACTCTGTTCTCTTGAGATTGCTCCGGCAAGGGCACTATATTTTCCTGAAACCATATTTATATGCTCGTATTTTTGTTGGTGTTAAGTGATACTTTATCGGCACAAACCGGTAGTTTCTTAACCTTGATTTTTACTGTGCAAGTTTTGACAGGGTAACAAGCTGCTGTGCTTCATGGGATGAAATTGCCAGGAAAGAACTAATTTCATCGATACTCATATTCTTTTGAGTAAGAGTGTGAACCAAACGGTATTTTTCGGGGGTTAAACCCCCTGCTGGTGATGCGGTGGTTGAATGTCGCGGCTTTTGAAGTTGTGCGGCCAGTTCAGCGGCAGCTAGACTGCTTTGGAACGTTTTGGCTCTATCATAATGCTCTTGGAGATTTTTTAGTTGATCTTTTATCTGCTCAAAAGAGCTGTTTTTTTCAACCAGCTGTCGCAGCAGGGAATCTTTTTTCCTTTTGAGTGTAAGAGCTTTAAAAAAGGTGGCTGCAAAAAGCAGAAAAAAGAGACTGAACAGCAGTGTCATCGATGTGATATGTTCCATCTGTTGATCCTGTAAGGTATTTGACTTTGCGTATCTTTTTTTTGAAATCAATAGAGTTGATTCTGTACCTTGGTCTTAAGTTTAATAAGAGCCTGGCTGTGCAGTTGGGAGACTCGTCCCTCGGAAACTTCCAGAATTTCAGAAATCTCCTTCTGGTTCAGTTCTTCATAGTAGTAAAGAGATATTACAAGACGTTCTTTTTCTGTTAGTTGGGCTAAAATCCCGGCAATGGTTTCGGTCAGTTCCTGGTCTTCAATTCTCTTTCCGGGGATGGTGCTTGAACGCTGATCTGCAAGGGTCTCTAAAAAGGATCTTCCTTCACCTGAATGATCAAGAGTTTCGTTAAGGCTGACACAGCCAAGGTGGCCAACCTGAGTAAGCATGGATCGATAATCATCAAGTGACAAATCCATACTTTTGGCCACTTCCTGCTCTTCCGGATCCCGGCCCAGTTCAAGCTCAAGTTTTGCGATTGTTTTGGCTATTCTGCTCTGCTTGTCTCTAAGAGAACGGGAAAACCAGTCAAGTTTTCTCATCTCATCGAGTATTGCTCCACGTATTCGATATTCTGCAAAAGTTTTAAAGAGGATATTTTTTGATGGATCAAATTTATTTGAGGCATCAAGGAGTCCAACCATGCCGGCACTTTTCATATCATCTTTATTCATAAAAGATGGTACCTGAGTTACCATTCTCCCAACGAGGATATCGACCAGATATATGTTGTCTCGTATCAACTGAGACCTATCGTCGTTATGAAGATTCTGATCGTAGAGCATCGTTTACCCATTGTCCTCTACATTGAGCAGCTTATTCCAGAAAAACTGTATATTCCCTTTAGGAGCAGATTGTGGCGGTTCAGTGCATATTCTGGTGGCCAGTTGTTTAAATGCCTTGCTGATTTTTGATTCTGGATTCAGTTCACCGATTATTTTCTGTTTTCGTATTGACTCGACCATCTGCCGGTCTTCTGGAATGGAGCCAAGATAATCAATAGAGATATCAAGGTATCTGTTTGAGACCATGGTCAGTTTTCTATAGACATCTAGAGCATCTTCCTCCGTGCGGATCTGGTTTACCACCAGGTTGAAATTTTTTTCATGATACTGAGTAGAAAGCAATTTCATGAGTGCATAGGCATCTGTAATGGCAGTAGGTTCAGGAGTAGTTACTACAATTATCTCCTGTGCAGCTGTATTGAAATAAGTGACATTCTCAGATATCCCGGCCTCCGTATCAATCAAAACAAAATCAAAATGGTCATGCATGGAGTCAAGGGCATTTAAAAGACGTATTTTATGATGGCTGTCAAGCCGGGTAAAGTTTTGGAGGCCGGAACCTGCGGGTAGGATTTTCAGGGAGAGGGGACCATCAATTATAATGTCATGCAGTTCTTTTTCGCCTGAAAAGAAATGATTTAAATTATATTCAGGAGTGAGGCCGAAGACTACATCAATGTTTGCAAGTCCGAGGTCGGCATCAAGAATGAGGACACGCTTTCCATTGCAGGCAAGAGCGTAAGCAAGGTTTGCAACTACAGCGGTTTTCCCTACACCGCCCTTGCCGCTGGTAATGGAGTATACACTGGTAGGCTGGTCACTTTCTTGTTGAAAAGAGACAGAATCGGCTTGAGGGTTTAAATCTCTCAATGTTTTTGCCTGATCGGTGGAGGTATGGGACGATGAATTAGTCATGCAATAATCCTTGATGTTCTGACATGATGAGTTCCGCTGCAGTCTTTTTCGAAAGCTCGATTAAATCCTCAGGAACCCGTTGCCCGTTGGTGATGTAGGATAGAGGATTTTTATTCTGGATTTGAATGTTCAGTATTATTCCGAGGTCGACACATTCATCAACCTTTGTAAAAATTGTGTTTGTCAAGCCGAGTGAATTGAATCGATCAATGGTGTTGAGAAGCTCTTTTTCTCTTGATGTCGCGGAGAGAACAAGATGTTTGTCAATATTAAGTTCGGGGCTGAGAAAAGTTGACAATTCTTCAATACAAAAGTCATCTTTCGGACTTCTTCCAGCGGTATCAATGAGAATAAGATCTTTGTCCCTGTGGCTGTCTATCGCATGCTTAAGCTGATCCGGACTGATGACCACATCAACCGGAATATGCATGATCTCCCCGTATACTTTGAGTTGTTCAACTGCTGCTATCCGATAGGTATCAACCGTAATGAGAGCGATTGAACTGGAATAGCTGGTTAAACAGGATGCTGCAATTTTAGCAAGAGTCGTTGTTTTACCAACTCCTGTTGGGCCTACCAGGGCAATTCGGTGCTGACCTTTCTTTGAGGCAAAGAGTGGAGGAGAGATTTCAAGAAGATTTTGAATGATCTCTATAATTGTTGATGAAACGATATCCGGATTGTCTATTTCCTCATCTGAAAGGCTTTCTCTTAGAAAACCGGAAATAGTTTTCGATGTTTCATCGTTAATTCCTCTGTCGAGCAGCATGGAAAGGATATAATCATCATGGGCAGAGGCATGACCATTTTTCCTTTTCTGTGCTATTGATGGATGACCAGAAACAACAGCTGAATTGTCTTTATGCAGCAGTGAGATCTCTCCAACCAGACCTTTTACCAGATCTTTAAGTTCATTGACCTCATTTCTAATAGTGAGTTCGGAAGAAGTACCAGCTGATACAGAATCAAAACGGTTGGCATGATCTGAGGTTGACTCCGAAGCAGGACCATTCTGATGCAATAGATGATCAAGCGAATCATCCACAATATGATTGAAACCTGCTGACGGATCCAGAGTAAAGGCAGGGGATAAGGGTGCACTCCTGTCGATCGCAGCAGTAATTTCCAGTATCGGTCTGCCGAGTAAACCAAGTTTGCCGTTTTTGATTGTTCTGGTCGATAAAATAAGCGCATCCGGGCCAAGTTCATCTTTGACTTTCTTGAGACCTGAGGCCATATCCGTTGATTCAAATACTTTAACTTGCATCCAGGGTCACCGTGCCGAGAGATCTGACTTTGAGGTTTGGACTGATTTCGTTATGGGACAGTATCGTAAGGGCAGGATAGTAACGCTCCGTTAAACTCCTTACATGGGGCCTGATTTGTGGAGCTACCAGCATGGTTGAACGACTACTGCTGTCAAAGAGAGTGATTACCTTTCCGATTGAGTCTAGAATCTTCTGGGCAATTGCAGGATCAATGGCAAGAAAACTTCCTGTTTCCTTATGTTGAATTGCATTCAGGACATCATCTTCAACAGGTTTAGAAAGAGTAATGATCGGGATAACCCCATCGACAGCAAGTTCATTGCTGATTGTCCGGGAGAGCGCGTGGCGAACGTATTCTGTCAGAACATTGGTGTCCTGGGTAGCACTGGCCCAGTCGGCAACTGTTTCGAGAATGGTGCGCAAATCACGAATTGAAACTGATTCTTTGAGCAGGTTTTGCAAAATGCGCATAATAGTACCGAGAGAGACGACTGCCGGTACGAGTTCTTCAACAAGTTTCGGGTAGCTTTTAGCGAGATTATCCAGCAGTCC
>JAUVON010000240.1 GCA_030599175.1 Desulfobulbaceae bacterium
GATATCTCCGATCAGGACACCGGCGCCAGTTATACCGTGAAGTCATATCAGTCCAGCAAGAAGATGGATCCTGACAGTGGTTGGCAGCATGAGTCTATTACACTGAAAGCGGTCAATCCTGCTTATGACGATATCATTATTCTGCCTGAAGAGTCTGAGGGTTTTCGGGTGGTGGCCTTTTTTGTGGAGGTCTTGACAGCAGAGGCGTGAGTAAGCTACCTGGGAAAACCTGACGCACGAAATTTTTACGTTATACAACTCCATGAAAAATAGAGGGAAAATAACCTATAGTGTTTTTTTGTAATTGGGCTCGATCTGCTGGATCAAGAGCAGAAAAAAATAGCAGGCTGATGGGTCGCGAACCGGCTTACTGTTGACACCTCTGTCGCACTGGAGCCCTCCAATGGTGCCAAGAATATATCATTTATTGTAGTAACAAAAAAATAATTGACAGGCCTGTTTTCTGTTACTACAATAAATAATATGGAGATTAAATATGATCCAGAGAAAAACCAGCGTAATATAAAAAACCGCAATCTCTCTTTTGACCTGGTTAAACAGTTTGAATGGGAGAGTGCGGTGGCGTGGGAAGACGACAGGATGGATTATAGCGAAACCCGTTATTGCGCTTTGGGCTATATTGATACTCGTCTTTATCATGTGGTATTTACTTATCGTGACGAAAAAGTCCGAGTTATAAGCTACGCAAGGCCAACAAAAGAGAGGTGAAAATCTATGCCGAAACTTAAAAGAGGAACAATAATTCCAAATGACGAAGAAGATGAAATCATTACCGGACAAGCTATAGAAGATAACACCATGCTTACTGACGAGCAGTTGGCAACCATGAGTCCGGTGGCTGATAATCTTGCGCTGAAGGCACTGGTCAGGCGTGGGCGCCCACCAAAAAAAAATCCAAAAGAATCCACTACTATTCGGCTGGATGCTGAGGTTTTAAAATTTTTTAAAGGCCAGGGAAAAGGGTGGCAAACCAAAATCAATGCTATTCTCCAAAAATATGTAGATTCACACCATACGGTATAGGTTCGCCCAAAGTGCACCTCCCATCTCCATGGGAATATCGCCAAGCCGACGATTGCTAAGAAACAAATAGTGTAACGCCTTACCCCGCAATTATTTTCATAATAGTGTATCGCTTTAGGAATACCCCGCTGCCCCTTCATTAGATTTTAAATACCCAGCCATATCCCGCTTATCCCGCCAATCGGAGGTGACGACCCGGAAGAGGAGTTTTACAAATGGGCTGTTGATACTTTTGAAAGTATCTGATTGGCTGCTACCAACCCTGTAATTAGCTCCTCCTGCTCATGCACCGCATCGACAAGCTGGTTAATTCGCTCAATGAGTTCGTTCATTACTTGGCCTTTGTGCTATTTTACGGATGGCTAACGTGAGTGAACAACCTTATTCAGGGTATCGGCTACCCATTTGTTAAGGCTCTTCCCGGCGTGGGCTGCAGAGGCCGCAATCTCACCATGCAGGCTGGAGTTAACCCGGACTACAAATTTGCCGGAAAATGGTTTGTTGGGATCACGTCCGGCTTTCTTGCAGCTCTCCAAGTAAAAATTGACCGCTTCGTAAAAAGCATCTTTCAGCTCAGTGACAGTTTCCCCATGAAACCCAACTGTATCACGGATACCAATAATGTTACCAAAAAGAATATTATCTTCCGGGTCAAATTCGATCTTAGCTGTATAGCCTTTGTAATTTAGTGTGTTCATGGTGTTACCCCTGCTCTGGTTAAAAAATCCATGGCGTTTTTCACTTGGTACCGCTTGGCTTCCTTGCCTGGGTGGGGACGGTGAAAGTCGCCTTTTTCGTTGTTCAAGATGAAAGATACCCTGGACCCGCTCCCTTCAATAACCTCAGCACCAAGAGATATGAACAGCGCCTCAATTTTCCGCCACTCAAGACCTCGTGGTGGTGGGGATGAGAATATGGCCGTAAATGTCCTTCGGTGTTTGTTGTTCATGATCACATTGATACTACAATACAGTATCAATGTCAAGGGTAGAGAAAAGAGGAAGGATCATTCTGAAATTCACGATGTATTGTTGCGTTTTCAATTATATGCCAGTGGTTGAGTATGGAATAAAATATGTTATTGGCGAGACGCAAAGAAATTAAGGCGTGAAGACGATATGTAGAGAATATTGGCCAGCAGTTAGAGACCATCAGAGCAAGGGGGAGACGATTGGGGGCCATTGCTGAGATTATGACGGGAGGCCTTGATGCAAGGAGCAAGCAGTCAGGGTTGGGAGTGGCTTTTGGTGGGCTGATCAATGATATAGCAGAAGAGCTCACGCAAATGCCCACGATCTAAAAGAAGCCATCTCCTGGCATGTTATAGAATCTATCCGGGCAGAAGATGAAGATCGTGAGAAAAAGGACACTGAGGTCATGAAAGAGGCTGCTGAGATCCTCGATGTTGATATTGAGGAGGTGGAAAAATGAAAAAATCACCAGAGAAGAAACTCGATAGGTTCAAGGTGGAATCAGCAGCGTTTGAGGTAAAAGCAAAACTTGAATTTCTGGATTTTGGCTTGCACCAGAATGCCTTTCAGTGGAACGAAGATGCTATAGCCGGTGCCGCCTCAATAGTTAACGACATTCAAGGCGAGCTGAAAATTCTGACAAAGTATTTTTATCAGACTTGGAGGCAAATATATAACAGTGACCAGCAGAGGGAGGACACGACCAGAACCAGTCCGCCTTTGGGCCTACTAATTCCCAAGATGCAGGGGTTAAAATCAATGGAACTTCATCTTGCTCTGTGGAGTCTTAAGAATAAAATGAAGGCGGTTGAAAACATAGGACAAGCGATTAGTGCAAATGTCCGTGCCGCGGAAAAAATAATGCTCGACTACGAAAGTGGTTCGGTGATGTAATAAGCTATTATGTGAGCCTTTCAGGCACTCTGGAGGGCTCGTTGGCTATTCAAACAATCTCACTCGGATATTTTGCGGAGTGAGATTGTTCTGAGCAGTTTTCACGGCTCAACTTTGAGCCACGGTCTGAATGAAAAGCATCCCGTGAGAGACTTTTGGAAACTTAGGAAAGATATCTGAACAATGAAGATAATTGCGATAGCCGACACCCACGGGTTGCACCATCAGATTACGGTACCAACTGGTGATGTGCTTGTGGTGGCTGGTGATATTTGTTCATACGGGACACTTGCCGAGATTGAGGAGTTTAGTGAATGGCTTCGGGACCAACCCTGCAGAAACAAAATCGTTATAGCCGGGAACCATGATGAGCCGTTTCAGTGGGAAAATAATTCCGCGTTGCAGGCTCTCACCCTGGAAAACCCGACCATCACCTACCGACAGGACAACTCTATCAAAATCGAAGGGGTTACTTTTTATGGTTCTCCCTGGACGCCAACCTTTACGGATTGGTATTTCATGGCTGACAGGGGCTCAGTGATCCGTGAGAAACGGGCAATGATACCAGAGAATACTGACGTCCTGATAACCCATGGCCCACCGGCCGCAATCTTGGATAATGTCAGAGGTATTCCTCAGGGCTGCGCTGATCTCCTGGAGAGGATCCAGCAAATCAATCCAAAGTATAATGTATTTGGCCACATTCACGAAGGGTATGGTAGCACTAGGAGAAATAATACTGTGTTTATCAATGCCAGTGTTTGTGATGGTCGATACCGGCCAGTCAATAGTCCTGTGGTATTTGACTTATAGCCATACCTCGAATACCTTGATGCCTATGACAAGGTATAGCAAACGTTCAATATGTGAAAATAATATGGAAATATCAATTAAATATGGACCTGAAGATATTGACTGGGTAACATTGTGTGAGATTTTTAGACTTGCACCACTGGGAACACGTGAACCAGATAAACTGAAAATTGCAGCGGAAAACAGTTTCACAGTTTGTGCAGCTTTTGTTGGTGGGAAAATGATTGGTTTTGGTCGTGCCATTTCTGACGGTCAATATCAATCCGCAATTTATGATGTGGTCGTTTTACCAGAATTTCAAAAGCATGGTGCTGGAAAAATTATTATGGATGCCCTTTTAGAAAAATTACCCAAAAGTGGACCAGTGTTAATATATGTTGCACCAGGGAAGCAGGATTTTTACCGGAAATTTGGTTTTGGAAATTTAAAGACTGGTATGGGATTATTTCCAAATCCTGAACTGTCCAGAGCAAGAGGATACCTTGAATAACTGACGACGAACAATTTAAGACAATGATACGAGAACTGAAAGAATTCGACTTACCCGCGCTGCTTGACCTGTATGGACATCTCCACCCGTCTGACAATCCGCTGCCGAACCAAGATATAGTCGATCAACTTTGGGCAACGATCCTGCAGAACCCCAACCTCAAGTACTTTGGAGCCTTTGTCGATGACACGCTTGTTTCTAGTTGCACATTGAGCATGACCCCAAACCTTACACGAGGCTGCCGGCCCTACGGCGTGATTGAGAATGTCGTGACTCATCCTCGTTTCAGGAGACAAGGACTTGGCAAAGCAGTTCTACAACAGGCTCTGGCCGACGCCAGATTCATGGGTTGTTATAAGGTAATGCTCCTCACCGGGAGAAAAGACGAAGAAACTTATAAATTCTATGAATCGGCAGGATTTAATCGAGACTCAAAACAAGCCTTTCTGGCTAATCCACTTGATACGTTGACATAGGTCACACCTTTAATCCCCGATACAGTTACTCCTCCAAGCGCAAATCGTGTATCTCTTTGTTCAACTAAGAAGGCTCTTTTGCTGAAGAGTTTGGCAATATCTGCTTTCTCTTTGTCACTGGTGTCCTCCCTACGCCAACCCCACCTCACGCCATATCCCTCAATTCCTAA
>JAUVON010000351.1 GCA_030599175.1 Desulfobulbaceae bacterium
AAACTCTTTCCCCATCAGAACATACAAAATAAATCTGCGACGGGCCATCCCCATGCCCCGCATATACTGATGAAATTTTCCTGACTGTATCCCTCCCGACTCATATGCACTATGCAGAAAGACACCAGCATAATTGACAAACTGCATTTTGTTAATGGCCTCCTCCACTGAACCGGCTATCTCCACCCGGTAACCTAGTCCCTGTGTCGCTTCAACAACTGTCTCCCTTCCCGGCGTATCAGGCATGAGAACCAGAGCCTGGGGGATATCCTCCACATCCTCCCGATCCTCAAAAACACCCTCTTTCAGCCATGAAATATCAGGGGAGACGGGCGCCTGCACACCCTTGCCGGCAGAAGAAGACTGTTTCTGTTTTCCTTCCGCCTGAGCTGCAGTTCCAGAACCAAGTTGACTGTTATCAAGTCCGAAAGGAGCCTGACACTGGGTGCATTTGATTTTAATTTTCTTGCCGGAATCCAGTTTTTTAAGACTATCCTGAATTTTATCACTCATCTTAAGCTGCTTACCACAATGCGGACATTTAACTATCATTGCGACCCCTTGCTCATTTATATTTACCGGCTGAAATAACCGTATTCCTCTTTATTGGCTTCCATTGCCAGATCTGACAGAGAAGTGGTTGCCTCCCCCCTTTCCGCCTTCAGCCGATCAATTCCCCGGTTCATTTCGTTACGCTGTGAACAATAGATCATGGCGTTCTTTTCTGTAATTATACCGCGACTGTACAATTCAAGAAGATGCTGATCAAATGTGCGCATATCCAGGGCGGAACCTTCTTTGATTATATTGTAGAAAGTTTTATCTTCCGTCTCCCCCTGAAGGATAAGATCCTTTACCCGCAGGCTTGTACAAAGAATCTCCATGGCAGCAACCCGTCCTCCCCCCACACGGGGCAGGAGACGCTGACCTACAATCCACCTGATGGTATCCACCAGTCTGTTGCGTATCTGGGGTTGCTCCTCTCTCTCAAACATACCTAATATGCGGTTTATGGTCTGCCCGGCATCGATTGTATGAAGGGTAGAGAGAACAAGATGGCCGGTCTCTGCCGCTGTTAAACCAATTTCCATGGTCTCCCGGTCACGCATCTCACCAACCAGAATAACCTTGGGAGCCTGGCGCAGAGCGGCACGCATGCCGGTAGAAAAACTACTGAAATCGTTCCCCAGTTCCCTCTGATTAAATGTCGACTTTCTCTGCGGGTGAACATATTCAATTGGATCTTCCAGGGTGACCACATGAACCGAACGCTCATGATTGATCCGGTCAAGCAGCGCTGCCAGGGATGTTGTTTTACCGGTACCGGTAGCTCCGGTGAAAAGAACCAGACCATTCAGTTCCCCCGCCATTTTATTGAAGGCTTCAGGAAACTGCATGCTTTCAATGGATGGAACGTCCGTTTCAAGCTTTCTTAAGACTGTAGTAAAATACCCTTTCTGGGTGAAAATATTCACTCTGAAACGAGCCTTGTCACTGAGAGAATATGAAAGGTCACATGAACCGGTTTCGACAAGGTTTTTCAATAACCGTTTATTTCTTCCTATAAGATTGAGAGCAAAAGCCTCGGTTTGAAATGGCGTCAGCTCCTCAACCGGTGGCGTAACCTCGACGGGAGCGAGTACACCTGCGGTTTCAACCTGCAATTCCTTGCCCACTGTAATATTCAAGTCAGAGACATTGCTGTGAGAATCCAGCATAGCGGCTATCCAATAATCAATTTCCGTCTTCTTCATTCAATTCTCCTGAGAAAAGTACCACCCGATTCCCGCATTCCGACAAACTTACCATTACGAAATTTAGGTGCCATACAACTGAGTTTCATAGTATATTGTCTCTAAAATCCTGAGAGTTACAAGCTTTTTTTTATTTTATCCACACATTTCTCACTCTTATCTCACTCATTCATCCACATCTCGGAGCAAATTTATGGCAATTCCATTACGTAGTGCAACAACCACTGAAGGCAGGAGAATGGCTGGCGCACGCAGTCTCTGGCGGGCTAACGGCGTTAAAGAAAATCAGTTTGGCAAACCGATAATCGGTATCGTCAACTCATTTACCCAGTTTGTCCCCGGTCATGTCCATCTCCATGAGATTGGCCAGCACTTAAAAAAAATTATTGAAAGCCGTGGATGCTTTGCAGCTGAATTCAACACCATAGCTATTGACGATGGTATTGCCATGGGTCACTCTGGGATGCTCTACTCCCTCCCGTCCCGTGACCTCATTGCCGACAGTGTTGAATATATGTGCAATGCCCACACTGTCGATGCGATAATCTGCATCAGTAACTGCGACAAAATAACACCCGGCATGCTCATGGCAGCCATGCGTCTCAACATTCCGGCCATTTTTGTCTCGGGTGGACCTATGGAGGCGGGTGTTGACGGTGACAAACGATACGACCTGGTCGACGCCATGGTAATGGCCGCCGACAGGGATATAAGCGACGAGGCGGTCGAAAGAGTCGAGCGCTGCGCCTGTCCAACCTGCGGTTCCTGCTCGGGCATGTTCACCGCCAACTCCATGAACTGCCTGAATGAGGCACTGGGCCTTGCCCTCCCCGGCAACGGGACGGTGGTGGCGACCCATGCCAACCGCAAACTCCTCTTTGAAAAAGCTGGGGAGCGGATCGTTGAAATGGCCTTTACCTGGTATCAAAACGAAGACAACTCGGTTCTGCCCAGATCCATCGCCAGCCGAAGTGCCTTCATCAACTCCATGACCCTCGATATTGCAATGGGAGGTTCTACAAACACTATCCTTCACCTGCTGGCAATTGCCCATGAAGCAGGTGTGGATTTCAGTATGGCTGATATCGACGCTCTCTCCCGCAAAGTTCCAAATCTATGCAAGGTGTCCCCATCATCACACTATCATATTGAAGATGTGAACCGGGCGGGGGGCATCATGGCAATCCTCGGAGAACTTGAAAGGGGCGGCCTCATTGATACCGGAGTCAGCCGGGTAGACAGCCCCAGCCTGAAGGCTACCCTTGACGAGTGGGACATAAAGAGAAGCAGTCATACCAGAGCAGCCAAAACGCTCTACCTCAGTGGACCCGCCTCAT
>JAUVON010000205.1 GCA_030599175.1 Desulfobulbaceae bacterium
ATCTGGGTACAGGCACCACCCTGCGGGGTGCCGCTTTCAGGGTTTTAAAGAGGACATTGGTTACCGACCAGACCCTTGAGCCAACCCAGGTGGCCGGATTCAACCAGTTCTTTGATGAGCCGGATGCCACCGATTATTGGCGCTATGGCGGCGCCATCGACCAGAAATTCTCGGACAATATTTATGGCGGAATAGAGTATTCCTACCGGGATCTGGCTGTACCGTTCGTGGATTTCGGCGGGGGGTTTTTCCCCCTCCCGGCTGAATCTGACTGGCAGGAAAACCTGCTGCGTGCCTATCTTTTCTGGACGCCATGTAAATTGGTCTCGCTAACCGCCGAATATCGCCATGAGGACTTAAAAAGAGATAAAGGATGGGCATCCGGCACCAGCGATTCCCGAACCCACTTTCTTCCTCTGGGCATAAATCTCTTCCATCCCTCCGGCCTGACCGTTTCTTTAAAAGGAACCTATATCAACCAGGAAGGAAAGTTTGAAAGCAAAAATGACCGCCATTTTTTTACCGGGGAGGAGGATGATTTCTGGCTGGTCGATGCCACACTCAGCTACCGTTTACCCAAACGATACGGTTTTATTACGGTGGGCATAAGTAATTTGTTTGATGAAAAGTTCGACTTTTTTGATTCAGACTGGGAAAACCCCCAGGTACAGTCGGAACGGTACTTTTTTGCCAAAATCACCCTGGCTCTTCCGTAGCAATGTCAGAGCTGTTTTTTTGCAGGCAGTGATAATTTTATCACTGTGATGCTACCTATAAAATAGAGGAGGAATAAAACATGAAAGAGAGGTTCAAAACATCAATTTTGCTTACAGCGGCACTGGTTATTGCTTCTCTTGTCTGCACAGGGTCTGTGTTGGCAAAGAAGGTTCATGTTGACTCCATTCCGCACAAAGGAGGGCAATGTTATCAATTCATAGCTGAAGATCAACCACCAAGCTGCACGAATCCGAAGTCATCTATATGGCTGGTAGAAACGGTTGGAGGAAAGAAGTGTGACGTTAAGGTATGGGCAGCCTATGGAGACAACACCTTGACCTGTAAAAATGTTAAGAAAGGTAGCAATCTTATCTCCAAAAAAGACCTTCGTACCTATGGAATAAAGGATTCTCAGGGAAAGACACTATCAAACGCCATAACCGCCGGTACCGAATGCGATCATGTATGGCTGCGGTTTACCGACAACAATAACTGTAACTTAAGATGCTATATAAATCGTGGCAGATTATATTGTAGATGACAGTTTACACCCCTTGATATAAGGCAGGGCATTGCCAGGTTCTGCCTTTTACCAGTTTGGTTGTTCAAAGACACCGTCCCAGTTATCCTTATAAGGTGTTCCCAGATAGACCCTACAACGCGTAGCCATGGTTTTGGCAGCGCCGTCATCCGCCCGAACAGACAGAGCCCGGTTGAAACAGGTCAGGGCTTCCCTCCAGGCTTGATACCGGTAAGCCTCCAACCCTGAAGAATAGAGGACGTCAGCCTCTTCCCTGTCTGCGGCCAATGGAGTGTTGGTTCTGGCCAGTAATTCATAAATTCGAACCGGGACTTCCCTGCCCTTGACCCGCACCAGATCAATTTCACGCAGCAGAAAGGAATTCCTGATCCGGCTGGCGGTGTTATTACCAATGAGAATCTCCGTATTATACTCCTTGCTGAGCCCTTCCAGGCGTGAGGCGAGATTGACATTGTCTCCCAGGGCACCATAAACGAATCGATACTTGCATCCGAGGTTGCCCACAAGCATGGGTCCTGTGTTTATACCGGTTCGGGCGGTCAACAGTGGATGACCGGTCTTTGCCCATCCGGCCCGCAGTTCCACAAGCCGGTTCTGCATGGCAAGGGCGGCATCACAGGCCTTCTCGGCATGGTCCTCCCTTTCAATGGGCGCACCAAAGATGGCCATAAATCCATCCCCCCTGTAGGTTTCCAGGGTGCCCCGATTGTTAAAAATTTCCTCTGTCATTTTCTCAAAATAGCTGCCAAGCATACTGACCATCTCGGTGGGGCTGTGGCGCTCAGACAAGCTGGTAAACCCGGCTATATCGTTGAACATGATCGTCAACTCTTTTTCCTCCCCCCCCAGCTTCAGTTTGGAGGGTTCCTTAATCATCTCTTCGATTACCAGGGGAGCAACATACTGCTTGAATGTTCCCTGGATCTTTTTCCGCTCCCTGTCTTTTGTTATATAGCCATGCACCCTGAGAACCGTATAATTAAAGAGCAAAGCCAGCAGGGGATAGGCAATATTCAGCCAGAGTTTAAAATAGAGTAAAAACCAGTAAGCAAAAAAGATGTATAAATTGAACAGGACAGCAACAAACAGAAGACCTTTCAAGGGCCCCATGCGAGGCAGCGCAATGCCGGCCAATACTGCCAATATAATAATCGCTGTCAGGTCATAAATAAGTGTCCACCTGGGTTTAACCATAAAATTCTCAGTTAAGATATTGTCAACTACCGTGGCATGAATTTCCACACCGGGATACAATGGCGTAAAGGGCGTACTCCTGGTATCGTGGGTTCCTGTGGCAGTGCCACCAACGATGACGATTTTATCCTTAAAGATACCTTTGGGCACCCCACCGCCTAAAATGTCACTGATGGAGATATGGGGAAACGTTTTTGCCGGGCCAAGATAGTTGATCAGGAGCTGTCCCGTTTCGTCGGTGGGGATAAACAGCTGTCCCATCCTTATACCTTCGACCCCCTGTTCGTCGACTTCAACCATCAACCGGGGCATGTCCAGATAATGGTAGGCACTCACCACCGAGAGGGGGGGGTAGATATCCTCACCGCACTGAATAACCAACGGCATCCAGCGAACGACACCGTCCGGATCGCTTCTCACCGAATAGTAACCCGCCGCATCGGTTGATGCGGCTAAAATATCCAGGTTACCCACCGGTGAATAAGCCTGGATGAACCGGTCTTCCTTTTCATCTCCTTCATGCAGGACCAGGGGATATTTTGAGGCGCTGATGCGGGCGATCTGCTGTTCGATCTTTTCGGCTTCGAGCTGATAATCGAGATCGGTACGGTTCATATGAAAAAAATAACCCAGTACAACTTTGGCAGTGGAATTGCGGATGGCCGTAGCGAGCACCAGATCATTATTCGCATTTTTTTTGCTCTCAGCGATGAAAGTCGTGAGAGACGAACTGCGGATGTCAAGAGCATCAAGCTGGTGCCCAAATTTATCGATAAACCCCAGTTGGGTGTTCTCATCGGGCTCCAGAAAGCCGACATCGAAACTGATCACTTTGGCCCCGTCCCTGGACAGGATGTCCACCAGTTCAGCAATTTTAGATCGGGGCCACGGCCAGCGACCTTCCATCTCGAGACTTTTTTCATCTATAACGGCCAATACGATTGACTGCGACGGCTCAACCCTGCCCCTTGATATTAACCGTAAATCGTAGGTTTTCGATTCGACAAAATCGATAAAGGTATTGCGATAGAGAAAGAGCGTGATAACAATGGCTATGGTGGTGCATGTGAGGAAGAAAGGGTTGATCACCCGAAGGGACTTTAAAACAGTTTTCATCTTTTTCTCACCAGTTCACAGGTCATAAATGAAGGGAAAGCAAAGATCTCCCTAAGTTATTACCTGTTTTGAGAGAAAATTAAAAGAAAAGAAGAGTTTGCAGATGTTGGTTATCTTGGGATTTCTGGGTCTTATCGAACAAGTGCCAAAATGGCGTAAGGCATTAAATTCCTAGCGATTCCGTCAATCCCACCTTTCGCAGGATTGACGACGGGGAAACTTTTTCCGATGCCATCAGGAATGTTCAGAATAGTTTTCTGACACTCCTGCTGATCAGCCAGATAACGAGCAACCCAAGTGGAAGAAGAATCTGGCTGGTAACCGGGAACAACCAGGCATAGGTTATAATATCGGAAAAATTAGACATGTCATACCTCCAGAAGCAAAGATTAATATTCAAATTCAGGTGCTAAACGGATCAACTCCATTCAATAGAAAGGAATCTTTTTGAAAATACTGTCTTCCTGATTGTCCAGCCATCTGGCTTCGTCTTGAATGGTTTGCATGAAGAAATTCCTGATGAAGGCAACCGGTCCTGATCTGTATTTCAGCTGCAACTCCCCCGATTGCCTGATATTTTCAAGTCTCGCCATATCCCGATGAATGGGGATAGTTCCCCGTGCATTGTTGATCAGCCGGTAGATCTGGGTTTCCTGAAGAAGCGTCATATTACCAAAAGCTACGGCTTGCTGGCGAGTAGAGGATTCGTCGTCTTCCCTCCTGGTCTCAATCAACAGATCAGATACAACCTGAACAGGTATTTTTTTCAGGTGATGTGTGGCCACATAAGAAACATTCGACATAACCTTACCCGGTTTTTTCCCCAGAGGATGCATACTCACATAATCTGCCCAGATGATGTCTATTTCCCGGTGATCCACCCGGCTGTTTTTGTCCTCGCAGTAGTGGAAAATCAGTCCACTTTGGCTCATTTTTCTGATGCTCCCCAACGGAGGGGAAGGCTGACATGCCGCAGTAACAACCATTCCCTGTACTTTAAAACGCGGGTACCGGCGACGTTCTTCTTTTTGTGTGATCTTTTCCATCTCCCCCTCCCCCGGAATATAAACTCACGGGACCTGAATATTCTGTAACACCGCTTAGTAAGATGATAATAAACCCTGTTGCCTGTCTTATTTGATGGCGTCGTAAAAAGTCTTCATCTTGTTCGTTGTTACAATTTTTCTATCATTACGACGTACCGTATGTACGCCGAAATAATAGAAAAATTGCACGCCTCCAATATGAAGCTTTTTGCTTATCCATCGAAATTGAGGTTTTTACGAGTTTATCTTATTTGATAAACACCTGATATGGTTTCTGATTAAAATCATCCGCGTTAAGCCTGGGATCGAACGATTTCAGCTTTCTCTCAATAAGACGACTTAGATAGAAAATCTGCGATTCGTTGAAGTCATCCCGGTGGTTGATTGATTCATAAATTTCTCGGAAAGACGGGTGATAGCGGAAAGCCGGGGGGTGGATGAGATGATCCGATGATTGGTCATGGCCATGCTGGCTGCGATTGACATTTGATCCTTTCATATCCGTCTCCTTTCCCAAAAATGGTACTATTCCTGTTGAATGTGATAATGAGTGAAAAATGAAGCGAGTATTTATCATTTAACAGCAATATGCATACCACATTGAATTAATTCAACTAAACTTCTGTAATAGTGGTAGATATGAAATTTCAACTGGGGAAGGGATAGTGACCGTACCTGTGTCATGGCACAATGTGCGCCATCAGTATGTGCCATGGCACAGTTGTTATCTTAATTCAAGTCAGTAGTGTCCGGTTTAAATCACGCAGGAGGATTCGTGGGTAACTTTTGGGAGCGTCATCCAGTAAATTTCGTAGTATTTTCTTAATATTTTCACATTTGATTTGTATCAGTCTTCGAAGTCTACGCTATCTGCGAGGAACTCGCATGATACAAATTGGATGTGAAAAATA
>JAUVON010000040.1 GCA_030599175.1 Desulfobulbaceae bacterium
GGCAAAGTCGGCACAGATTCAAGTAATGGGCTGGTACAGTGATAAAAACCGGGAGGATGATGTTCGAGATGGTGGAGGGGGCAGTGTTACTCTGGAACATAGAGGGTTGCGGGAAGGGGAAAACTATGTGTTCAGATTTGCTTCTTCAGACGGTAAAGCGACCAGCACAAAAAGAATCCTGTTTTTGGGATATGGCAGAGAAATAAATGACTTTGATCATTTTGGCATAGGGCTGGCTACCGGTCAATCTGCAGCATCATCGAAATGGCAGGGAGTTATGGAACTATACTACCAGTGGCAAATCACCAAAGAACTGTTGATTACACCAGATTTCCAGTTGCTTACAGGACTAAAGGATGGGGAGGACGATCTTGGTTTTGTCATTGGTCTTCGTGCAGGAGTAGTTTTTTAATTCAGCAGTGGCTATTTTTCTTTCTTCTGTCTGCGGGCAACCTTGAAAAGAGAAGTAAAACGCATCACCTCTTTACCGTTTTGATCCTTGACTGTTGCCTGGCCGTGCAGGGTTCGTTGGTCGTGTTCACTTTTAGTTACTACCGCATGGGCGGTGACAACCCCTTCCTGTACCGGGGCGAGAAAGGTCGATTCGAGGGAGAGGGTGGCAAAATGAGTTCCGGGGGCCAGCAGCGATTTGCAGGCTATGGCAACAGCCGTGTCGGCCAGGCTGGTCAGGGCTCCGCCATGCAGCAGGCCTGCGCCTTGGGAAAACTGGTGGAGAAAGGGCATGGTAAGAACTGCATGGCCGTCGGTTGCGCTCTCGATCTCCATCTGCAGCAGAAGCTCAAAAGGGGCGCAGGCGAGCCAGTTGTCCATCCTGATATGATGGGGGCCGGTATTTTTCATTGTATACTCATCCTATTCTTAATGCCGATCACCGGTTCAATTGACGAGGAGGAGATCCAGCCTTTGCGGCCGGTTTCATCGGTTATATAGCTGAAGTTACTGTGGATTTTTTCCGGATAAACCAGTCGGCCCTGTTGAATGGAGCTCGTTGAGGCGGCAGAGTCGAAGGGAGAGAGCAGCAGGCGGCTGTCGTTCTCTATTACAACCGATGGTTGCCACTGTTTATGACGGGAGAAAGCACCTGCTGCACAGAGGATAAAAAGTATACAGCAGCCCCCGGTGACCAGGCGCCGCATCTGAACGGAAAAGGAGAGTTTAAGCGATGCAAGTTGAAACGTGCTGAAGAGCAGCAGGAGGACGAAAGCAGAAATAGTCCACTGATTGAGATCCAGCAGCTGAAAAAAACGTTCCGACCATGAATATTCTCTGGGAAAGAGACCACTCTCCTTCCTGACTAATTCCAGATTGCCCTGGATGTCAGAATCTGAGGGAGCAAGGCGCAGGGCGCGCTCATAATTGAGAATTGCCTTGCCCGTCTGTCCTGACTGAGCATAACTGTTGCCAAGATTGAAGAGCAGCCCGGCACCATACCCTGATGTTGCTGTCAGCTGCTCGTATATTTCCGTGGCACCGGAGAAATCCCTTTTGCTATAGGCTTCATTCCCCTGCTCAAAGAGCTCCTGGTTGCTCTGAGCGACAGTAACACTCGGGATGAAAACTATAATTAAGAGTAAGAGAAGAAGGGGGCAGGAGACAGTTAACTTCATATCAGCTCCTCCAACTCTCTCTTCAGTTGTTCAAAGTATTTCTGCATCGTTTCAGGTGAAAGTTCACTGGTTCCGTAAGCCGCCTGTTCTGCAACTGCAAAGATTTCTATCAGGTCTGTTGTATCACCAAGTCTGTTTTTAATGTCAGCCAGACTGATAGCGGAGCCTTCCACCTGCCAGAGCAGACCGAGTTGCTGTTGTATCGACTGCCGACAGAGGGCAAGAAAGAGGGGCCCATCATTGGAATCTCTTGCCTGTGAGAGTTTGGCCAGATCACCCGTTAACAGCTCCTGCCTTTTCTTTTGTAGTTGAAGTTCAGGATGTTTCTCCAAGTTACTGATACGCAGTTTGAAGAAAAAGACAAAGAGGAGAAACAGGAGACAGCATCCGACTGTGGCAAGAAACCAGGTCTTTTTATAAAGAGGCATGATGCTCTGATACAAAGTGCCCGTTTCCAGATGAAGAGGTGCTAAGCCCTTGATACCTTCCACTGCTTCAGTTGCAGGCTGGGCAGATTGCGGCTTTACCGCTGTTGCTGTCAGTTGTTGTTGAGGGGTGACGGAGCTGTCAGGCTCTGCAATATTAACAGCAATGGGAGCGCTGGCAACAGTTATATAACTCTCTTTTTCAGGGTCAAAATAGCTGAACGAAAGGGATGGGATCTGCTTGAGCCTGCTGTTCTTAGCTACTATCGCCTGCTCAAATTGTTTTTTGCCGAAAGGATATGTTTCCTGACTGGAATATTCCGTGCTGGGGGAATAGGTTTTCCAGTCGGGAGTTGACGGGAAGTGTGGAGGTTCCACCCGGTCAAAGTTACCCTTTCCTGCAATTTCCATGGTCAGGGTTATTGGTTCGCCGATTTCGACTTGCCTGGGGGATGCACTGACTGTAAGCTGGAAATCACCAATTGCTCCGGAGAAGTCTTCCGGTCTGCCTTTCTCTGGAAGTTCTAACGCTTTAAAGTGAAGTTCAGGGCTGATGACCTGGATCGGTTTTCGCTGAAGGCCGCCAAAAACACTGTCAAAAAATGAATCCCCAAAAGGGCTGTTGCCACCAAAGGGTGACCTGGCTCTCTTCTGCTGAAGGAGCAGCGTGGCGTCAAGTTCAAAGAGAACCGGATGGCGGCCTGCCTTTATACCGGATATGGTCGTGTCCCAGCTCAGCACATGGTATATCACACCTTTCAGTTGTTCCTGGTTCTGTTCAGGTTCATTGCTTAAAGGCGCCATAACTACACCGTCTGCTTTGAGGGCCGGGGGCGAATTGATAGGTTCCCACCGGTATTTCCGATTAAAATAAGCTTTGATTTTAAGCGGAACTATCTCTCCGGTATAATGTCTGCCAATCTCACTGACCAGAATAAATGCGACATCATTTTCGCCGGATGAAGTGCTTGTTTTTTGTTTGTGAGCTTGCTGCCGCTGACCTATGGCGGTTACTTGAAAGGTGATGGGCTTGGTCTGCACCGTTTCTTTGCCGGCGGTAATTGAGATTGGTGGAATGGTGTAGGTTCCAGGCTGGAGTGGTTGTACTATATAACTACCGGAGATTGAGGAAGAATAGTTGCCGTTTATAATATTGATCCTGCTTGATTGACCCCGGTTGTGGAATTGGAGTCCATCGATTTCCTTTATTTCTATATCGGCAGAGCGGGCTCCAGTAACTGTAATGGTCAGTTTTGCTGCACTGTCAACGGGAAAAGAGTGGCTGGAAAGAGATGCCTCCACAGTTATTTCAGCCCGGGCTGGGAGTGAGAATAGGGGCAGCAGCAGGAGACAAATAAAAAAAGCAGAGAAATTGCGTCGGCCCATTACCAGTCTCTCTCGATGGGTTTATTCTCAGTCTTACGCCCTGTGGGTACAAAATTAAGCTCACCTTCCTCGCTTTTAAGACCATTGAGCAATCTTTCAGCCTCTTCTCTGGTCATTTTGCCGAGCTGCTGTCTCCGGGCATCCATTGCTGCCTGTTCCTCTTTACCGCTCTCTTCCATTTTTGTTTCTTCACCCTTTGCCGACTGCTCTGCTCCATTTTTATCGCTTTCCTGTGGTTTGCCTTTATCGCCTTCGCCCTCTTTTTCTTCCGGTTGAGAAGAGCTCTCTTCAGTCTGCGAATCCTGCTTCTGATTTTCTTCTGAAGGCTGCTTTTGATCACTTTTTTGACTATTTTGATCCTGCTGCTTTTGTTCCTGTTTTTCCTCCTGTTGCTTCTGCAGCTCTTCCAGCTGTTTTTTAATCAACTCGTGGTTGTATTGCGCATTTTCATCTTCAGGGGTAAGTTCCAGGACCCCTTGCAGGGACTCCAGCGCCTGCTGCCACTGTTCTATTGTTGCCTGCGGGTCTCCCTGTACCATCTCCAATCCCTTACGGTAGTAAGAATTGCCGCGATTATAGTATGCTTTCTTCTGTAAATCGATGTTATTACTCTGCAGAGTCCTGGAAAATGATGCAATGGCATCATCAAACATATTGTTTTTATAGGCAGCTGTGCCAAAGTTATAGTGCAGTTCCGGATCGTCTGGAGATTTTTCCAGCTTTTGACTGTAATATTCGGAGGCTGCAATATAATTACCTTCATTGTAGGCCTGCTCTCCTTCAGAGCTCCGGGCTTCTGCATGCAATCCCATGGTAAATAAAAAAGCGAGGACAAGAAGAGTGCCATTTCGGCGTATCCTGCGGCTTACAGATTTTATCAGCGGCAGAGACAATGCTCTTTTAGATTTTCTTTCACTGATGAGAAAGTCACAGATAAGGAGAAAGAGTGCCAGGGCTAACGGGTATTCAAATCGTTCAAGGGGAACCTTATGCCTTCTCTCCGCCAGCTCTTCTTTGGGGATAAGGGCCAGTTTCTGCTGGTAGACGGTTTCCAGCCCCTCTCCGCTGCTGCCAAGGGGGACGTAAAGGCCGCCTGTTGTCTCGGCGATCCGGCCCAGCGTCTGTTCATCCAGTCTGGAAGTGACAAAGTTCCCCTGGCTGTCTTTGACAAACCCTCCTCCGGTCAGCGGGATGAGTTCTCCCTCTTTAGTCCCTACGCCGACCGTATAGATGGTCAATCCCTTTTCTGCTCCATCCGCTGCGGCTTTGAGGGCGTCTCCCTGCAGGTTTTCGCCATCAGTGATGAGAACGAGGATTTTATGATTTACACCATTATTCAGAGTTGCGGCCGCCGTGTTGATAACCTCTGCGATATCGGTGCCGCCCTGGGGGATAATATCGCTGGTGACCGCAGAAAGTGAGTGTTCAAAGGCATTATAATCCAGGGTAAGCGGACACATAAGAAAAGCAGAGCCGGCAAAGGGCATAAGTCCCACACGGTCACCTTCAAGCTGGCGTACAAAATCGAGAATAGCAAAGTGGGCTCTCTTTAATCGGTTTGGCTTGATGTCTTTTACCAGCATACTTTTTGAGGTATCGAGGGCAAAGAGTATATCAATGCCCCTGCGCTTTACTTCAACCCATTTAAAGCCGTATTGCGGTCTGGCAAGTGCTGTAAAACAGAAGAAAACAGCAGAAATGACGAGGATATTTTTTAGACGTCGCCTGGGGTTGGAAATATTACGGGTGAGTCGGCCCAGCAGTTGGCGGGCTGCAAATTTTTCCAGGGTTGCTTTTCGGCGCTGCTGGAGAACTCGGATAACAAGAGTGAGGGTGATACAAACACCAAGTCCACAGATCAGCCAGAGTGGTTGAGCAAAATTCATCGGTTATCGACCTCGTTATGGAAGCTTTCTACGGGCTATGACGATTTCAACAAAGAGCAGCAGCAGTCCGGCCAGAATAAAAAACGGAAAGAGTTCACGGTAGTTGTCAAATTTTTTAATTGTCCTGATGGTTGTCTCCATGGTGTTTATCTCTTCATATATTTTTCCCAGGGAGGCGGTGTCGGTGGCACGAAAATAGCGCGCCCCTGTCAGCTCGGCAACCTTCCGCAGGGTTTTTTCATCGATGTCTACCTTGACGCGAACAAGCTGACGCTGGCCAAAGGCATTGGTCACCGGCATTGGTGCTTCCCCCCGGCTGCCCGCACCAATGGTATATACTTTGATATTAAGCGTTTCAGCAGCCTCCGCGGCAATAAGAGGCGGGATACGGCCACTGTTATTCATGCCGTCGGTGAGCAGGATCAGGATCCGTGATTTCGACTTTTTATCCCGCAGTCTGTTTGTGCCGCTGCCGATTGCTGAACCGATTGCCGTGCCATCTTCCACCATCCCTATCTGCAGCGACTCGAGCCTTTTCTTTAACCAGTTATGGTCCAGGGTTAAAGGCGAGACCAGATAGGGACGACCGCCGAAGGCAAGGAGGCCGATGCGATCATTGGGCCGCTGCTCTATAAATTCTTCCACAACTTTTTTGACTACTTCCAACCGGTTGGTCGGCTTTCCACCCAAAGTAAAATCCATGGCCTCCATGGAGCCTGAGACATCTACAGCAAGGAGGATGTCAATGCCGCTGGCCTCAATTTCGGTGGTACTGCTCCCTTGCTGCGGTCTGGCAAGTGCGAGGATAAAAAGAGAGAACACGACCAGGCGCAGAAGGAGGAGAAGAGTTCCCGGTCGAGATTTCCTGGCGGTTGCCAGAGATGCAGCAAGGGAAGTTGAAGAAAAGGTGAGAGCGGGGGCAGCACCTCTTTTACCATAGAGCAGAGCCAGGAGAGGCAAAAGGGTGAGAAGCCAGAGTAGTTCGGGGTGAAGGAATCTCATGGTCTGGTCTTCTCCACAAAACCAATAATTGCGCCTTCCATCAACTCCATGTTCTCCTGCAGAGGGATCTGATGGGCAAATTTGGCCATATCGCACTGTTCGAGGCAGGTTTGCAGCTCAGTTTTGCAGCTGCGAATGGATGGATCGGCGGAGGAGCTGCCTAAAGTAGAGAGAAATTCTCCGGTGGTCTGCCGGGTTGACTTGATGCCAAAACGCGACTCCACATAGTTTCGAAGTATCAGGGAGACCCTGTCCATATAAAGCAGGGCCCGGTCGGGGTTCAGCAGCTTTCTTGCTTCTGTGAGCTCGGAGAGTGCCTTTTCCCAGGGCGGGGTTGGCGGAGTCGTTGACTTTTTTCTCCTTTTCAGCAGCAGGAATACCGCAACAGCGAGGAGCAGCAAGAGAGCAATGACTCCACCATAGAGCAGCATCCCTGCCCGTTCCGTCAACTCCAGGGGACCATAAATATCCCTTATCTCCTGGGGTTGACCGGCGGGCTGTGGCTGCTGCAGCGAAGTTGCATTCTTTTGCGGTTTATTAAGCAGCGTCAATGGTGTATCTGTTCCTTCCTCTGCAAATGTGGACAGGGGAAGAAGAAAGATGAGCAGACAAAACAGGGGAAACAGGAATCTCACTATGCATTCCTCCCCTTTCGAGCGCCGAAAAAATTGAGCAGAGGAGGGAGATAGGGTGCATCTGTGGACAGATCGAGAATATCTATTCCCGCTGATCGAAGAGTCTTCTGCAGAGATTTATGCCTGATTCCTGCCAGTTGACTATACTGCTTGCGGATGGACGGATCGGAAGTATTGAGATCAACCTGCTCGCCGGTTTCGGCATCCTCAAGAGTTAACCAGCCCACATCCGGTAGGTCAAACTCACGAGGGTCGGAGACAATTACCGCGATGAGGTCATGCCGTCTGTTGGAAATCTGCAGCTTTGGCTGCAGATCATTGAGACTCTCTTGAAAGTTGCCCGGTAGACAGAAGTCGGAAATAAGGAAGTTGACACATTTACGTTTTATAACCCGGTTGACAAAATCAAGGGGAAGTTTGAGGTTGGTGTTTTTTCCCTGGGGCTGGAAGAAGAGAATTTCTCTTATGATCCTGAGTATATGTGTCTTGCCTTTTTGGGGAGGAATATAGAGTTCGACAAAATCGGTAAAAAGAACAAGACCAACCTTATCGTTATTTTTTACCGCCGAAAAGGCTAGAACCGAACCCAGCTCAGCCATCATTTCTCTTTTGGAGGAGTCTGTTGAACCAAAATCTCCTGATCCACTGATATCGATCATCAGCATGATGGTTAGTTCCCGCTCCTCGGTAAACTTTTTGATATGCGGGATACCAGTTCTGGCGGTGACATTCCAGTCTATGGAACGGATATCATCCCCGGGGACATATTCGCGCACCTCATCAAAGTTCATACCGCTTCCCTTAAAGACGGACTGGTAGTTGCCGGCGAGACTGTCATTGACCAGTCTGCTTGTGCGAACCTCCACCTGGCGAACTTTCTTAAGGATTTCTTTTGTTAACTGGGTATCCATAGCGAGAAACTGAAACCTTATGGGACCGGCACGGTATCGAGGATTTTTCTGATAATATCCTCACTGCTGATGCCTTCAGCTTCAGCTTCATAACTTATTCGCAACCGGTGGCGCATAACGTCCAATGCCGCACTTTTTACATCGTCCGGGGTTACATATCCCCTCCCGGCGAGAAAGGCCAGACTGCGGGCAACCGCCTTCAGGTTGATTGTAGCCCGGGGTGAAGCGCCGGTCTCAATGTAGTCCTGCAGGTCGAGCTGAAAACTCTGAGGGTCACGGGTCGCATAAACAAGGGAGACGATATAATCTTTTATCTTATCGTCCATATAGATGCTGTTCACTACTTTTCTTGCAGCAAGAATATCTTCCGGGTCGGCAACCGGCATGACATTTATTTCGGAGTCGGTCAGATCGAAGGTATCGAGAATGCGCCGTTCATCTGCCAGACTCGGGTATCCGACAATCACTTTGAGCATAAAACGGTCCACCTGGGCCTCCGGTAGGGGGTATGTACCCTCCTGTTCGATGGGATTCTGGGTGGCCAGTACCAGGAAAAGTTCCGGGAGCTGGAAGCTCTGCTCGCCAATGGTTACCTGTTTTTCCTGCATTGCCTCAAGAAGCGCGGACTGTACCTTTGCAGGAGCCCGATTTATCTCGTCCGCCAGAATAAGTGAGGCAAAAATAGGTCCCTGCTTCACCTCAAAGCTGGTCTCCCGGGGATTGTAAATTTCTGTTCCAACGATATCTGCAGGAAGCATATCCGGGGTAAACTGGAGACGTCTGAAATCTGTCTGCACAGCCCTGGCAAGGGTTTTGACTGCCAGGGTTTTTGCCAGCCCCGGCAGCCCTTCAAGGAGGATATGGCCACCGGTGAGCAGCCCTACCAGAAGCCGTTCGATCAACTGCTCCTGGCCGATAATAGCCTTGGCCATCTCGTTTCTTAAAGGTGACAACCAGCCCGAGCTGGATTTAACTGCCTCGTTAATTGCCTGAATTGAGTTATAGACTTCATCCTGTGGGGTCGTTGCTATGGCCGAGGGACTGCTCAGTTGAGTCGGTGACTGAGATGATTTATCAAGCATGGGGGCTCCTCAAAACCTGCTGAATTGTTGCATTTTAAAGTTTTATGTTCGGTGGAATAATTGTTCATCCCGCAATATAACCACTAATTATTACACAACCCTTTCATTAACATTACAATGTTGTAATGTTTGATGGCGTCGTAAAAAGTCTTCATCTTGTTCGTTGTTACAATTTTTCTATCATTACGACGTACTGTATGTACGCCGAAATGATAAAAAAATTGCACGCCTCCAATATGAAGATTTTTACTTATCCATCGAACTTGAAGTTTTTACGAGTTAATCATGTTTGACGAGGGAACAGGTTGTAAGCTGTTTTTGCAGTATGGGAAAAAAAGAAGGTCATAGCAGGGAGAATATTCCCACTATGACCTTCTTTTGGAGTTTTTGAAGTCCGATTTTTTACGACGCCATCAGTTTTTGCTTCCGCCGAAGAACCTCAGCAGCATCAGAAACAGATTGATAAAATCAAGATAAAGGGCAAGAGCACCCATAATCGATCCCTTGGTGATTGCCTCCTGGCCCTGGGACATGATCCCTTCTTCCCCCATTCGCTTTATCTTCTGGACATCGTAGGCCGTCAGTCCGGTAAAGATAAAAACACCAATCATAGAAATCATCCAGGACATACCTGAACTGTGCAGAAAGATATTTACAATTGAGGCTATGATTATTCCAATGAGTCCCATAAAGAGAAATGAACCCCAGCCGGAAAGATCACGTTTTGTGATCAGTCCATAGATGGCCATGCCCCCAAACATACCGGCTGTGATAAAAAATGTGCCGGCAATGGAAGCACCGGTATACCTGAGGAAAACTGTAGAGAAAAACAGCCCGTTAAGGAGTGAATAAACTATAAAGAGAGCTGAAGCAGTTGATGCCTGGATTTTATCAATCCGGGCAGAGAGAAAAAATACCAGTCCTAATGTTCCAAGTGCGATAATAATGAATAGAGGGGAGCCGGCAATAACCTGGGCCAGGCCTGATGCTGCGGTGAAATAGGCGACTAGACCGGTTAAACCGAGTCCGACTGCCATCCAGTTGAACACTTTTGCCAGGAAAATAGAAGCTGCATCCTGCCGGGCCTGAGTTATGGTTATGGGTTGTGTGGTTGTTTGCATAGTTACTCCTTTTTCTGCATAAGCATAAGTTGTTGAGGTCCCTGCGTTGAATTACATTTTGCCCTGAGACTCTGATTTTTTCTTCAGTGGATTATTATAAGTATTTAACATGGAAATTCAATAGGCATCCTTTTTGACTTAGCCATCTGCAACTTTGACTGATCTTTTTACAAGTTCATCAAGGATGATGGCGTCGTAAAAACCCAAATTCTGCACCATCCCGTCATTCCCGCGCAGGCGGGAATCCAGTTATTTCAACACGTTCTGGATTTCCTCCTGCGCGGGAATGGCGAAGCAGGGGACTTTTTACGAGTTCATCAAGGATATAGATTGAAGGAATGGTTAAAAAGTCATAAAAAGAAGAGAACAATCAAACTGAAAAAAAAAGGGAGTATCTTATGGCATTTGAAACAGTTCTTGTTGAAACGAATGAAAAATTTGTTGGAATCATAACCCTGAATCGTCCGGATCAGTTGAATACCTTCACCAGTCAGATGGCCGGTGAACTCCATAGTGCACTCCTTGCCATGGAGGCAGATTCCAATGTCCGGGTTATTCTGCTTAAAAGTTCCGGCAGAGCTTTTTGTGCCGGCATTGACGTTAACGAACTTGCCGGTAAATCGGCAACAGAGTACCGGGAATGGATAGAGTGGATGGAACAACCTCTGGTAGCTATTTCGACGATGAAAAAGCCGGTTATTGCACAGCTGCAGGGTGTTGCCACCGCTAATGGTATGGGGCTTGCCGCGGCAGCGGATTTAGCTATTGCCTCCGAACGAATTAAGATGGGGCTTACGGCAATTAACGTGGGACTTAACTGTGTTGGTCCGATTCTGCCTGTTTCACGTTGTGTGGGAAGGAAAAAAGCCTTAGAATTGCTCTTGTATGGAACCCTGTTGAAAGCGCAGGAAGCCCTCGATCTGGGTTTAATAAACAAAGTTGTCGCCCATGATGAACTGGATGAGGCAGCCCTGAACTGGGCGGAAGATCTGGCAACGAGAAGTCCTCTTGCCGTGCAGAATGCAAAAAGTGCCTTCTATCAGTCAGAGGATATGGACTACCAAAAACAGTTCCAGTTCATGAATGAAGCTTTTGCCCGGCTATGTACCACCGATGATGCGAAGGAGGGAGTCGCGGCATTTTTTGGAAAAAGGAATCCTGAATGGAAGCTGCAGTAATCTTTTCAGGGTGGAGGATAGTAATATGAATGATATAAAACATGTGGTTTGTCCCCACTGTACGGTTGTTAACCGTATTCCTGTCTCACGGCTTACTGAGAACCCGCAATGTGGAAAATGTGCTCAACCTCTTTTTACCGGGCAACCCATTGAATTGACAGAGAGCAACTTTCAAAAACATCTCAGCCGAAATGATATCCCTCTGCTTGTGGATTTCTGGGCTCCCTGGTGTGGACCGTGTAAAATGATGGCACCGGCCTTTGTCCAGGCCGCAGCGCAACTCGAACCCAAAGTCAGACTGGCTAAGGTCGACACCGAATCTCAGCAGAATCTTGGGGCTCAATTTAATATTCGGTCTATTCCGACCATGGTTCTTTTTGTGGGTGGTGTTGAGAAAGCCCGTCAGTCCGGAGCCATGGATAGTGCTGCTATCAGCAGTTGGGCACGCAGTCAGTTACCATAAAAACGGAGAGGGCTAAATCTGTTTGATGTAAGCCATTCTGATTAAGGGAGAACTGTTGTATGGAATATAAGGATTATTATGAGATCCTCGGCGTTGACAGAAAGGTCACTCAGGATGAGATAAAAAAGAGTTATCGGAAACTTGCTCGAAAATACCACCCTGATGTAAGTAAGGCTGCTGATGCGGAAAGTCGTTTTAAGGAGTTGGGAGAGGCCTACGAAGTTTTAAAAGACCCGGAAAAGCGGGCCGCCTATGATCAATTGGGAGCTGATTATCAGGGAGGCCAGGATTTCCGGCCGCCACCTGACTGGGATGGTGGTTTTGAGTACAGTGGCCGTGGATTTGGCCAAAACCAGGAAGCCGCTTTCAGTGATTTCTTTGAGTCACTTTTTGGTCAGAGGGGGGCGGGGGCAGCCGATTTTCGCTCATCCCCCCCTCAGGGCCAGGGTGAGGATCATCATGCCAGGGTTTTTATCGATTTAGAGGATGCCTACCTGGGCGCCGAGCGTACACTGACTTTGAGTTCTCCTGAACTGGACAGTGAAGGGCATGTCCGGATGAAGGAGAGGATGTTGAAGGTGCGAATCCCCAAAGGGGTTAAGAAGGGGCAGCATATCCGTCTGGCAGGGCAGGGCAATCCGGGTATGGGCGGTGGTCCTGCCGGAGACCTTTATCTGCAGATTGAATTTAACCCCCACTCTATTTACCGGGTGGAAGAACGGGATGTTTATCTTGAATTGCCCGTGACTCCCTGGGAAGCTGCTCTGGGGACTGCCGTCAAAGCACCAACACCTGAGGGGCCAGTAGATTTGAAAATTCCTGCTGACTCCTTCCAGGGTCGAAAGCTTCGTCTGAAGGGAAAAGGAATTCCGGGGAAGAAACCCGGCAATTTATACGTTTTGCTTCGGATTGAACTGCCACCTGTTTCCAGTAAGCGGGACAAGGAGATTTATCAGGAAATGGCGAAGGAAATGGCATTTAATCCACGGATCAACCTGGGGGTGTGACAATGATAAGAAAAGAGCGTTTGCCTGTACTGGAAGGTCTTGTCCTTGAAGAGGATTACTCCTTGACGTTGAGGCAGGTCTGTCGAATCTGTACAGTGCATACTGAACATATTCTGGAACTGGTGGAGGAAGGAATTCTGGAGCCAACAGGTACGACAGTAGAGCAGTACCGTTTTCGAGTCGATAGTTTACGGCGGGTACAAATCAGCTGCCGCCTGCAACAGGATCTGGGTATTAATCTTGCGGGAGTGGCCCTGGCTGTTGATCTTCTTGAAGAGATTGAACAGTTGCGGAGCCGACTGGGGTGAAAGTGACTGATTAACACAGAAAGAGGATATACAGATGGATTTAGAATATTCCTTTACTCTAACTGTTCCCCTGGCTGATATGGAAAAGGCCATGGAACTTCTGGCCCTGGCAAAACAGAAGAATCCAAGGATGCGTGAGAGCAGAAAGACAGACAGGAACGACTGTGCCAGGATTTATCTCAGCTTCCCCTTTTCCGCTGGCCGGCCCGATCTTGCCTTCCAGGAGTGGTTTATTAAAGAGCAGGAGGAGGGCTGGGATCTTTTCGGACCGAACCATGCTGTCTGGGGGCTTTCATAAGAACCTTCCGATTTTTCCTTCCCGATTTTTCTTCAGTTTTCCGCGATAGCGCCATGCAAAGTCAGATCAAAAAAAACGGTAAGAAATATATTGATATTAAACGCTTCGGTTTAGTGCTGATAGGCATCGGA
>JAUVON010000082.1 GCA_030599175.1 Desulfobulbaceae bacterium
ACATCAAAATTGATTCCACCAAAATTGAGCAGGAAAAACGACACATTGTTCTGCTTTTTCTGTTGGGCTCTCTTCTGACAATTTTCCTGACTACATTAATAGAAGCTTTTTATATTCATCGTCTTTTTGTACCGAGAATTCAAGCTGTTTCCACAGTATTAAGGAGAACTAAAACTGGTGACCTCGCCACACGGGTCTCCCTGTTCGGTCCAGAAGATGAATTTCATGCCCTGATCCACCTTGTCAACAGTATGCTCAGTACGGTGTCTGAAACGATCACTACGCTGACTGATACTCAAGAGGCATTGAAGACCAGTGAGGAACGCTTCAGAGAACTCAGTGATCTGTTGCCTGAAGGTGTATTCGAGCTTGATGTTAATGGCTACTTCACCTATGTGAATTTACAATTATGTGAAGTGTATCAATATAGTCGTGAAGAACTTTGTCAAAAACTTCAATTTACGGACATAGTGATTGAGGAAGATCTTCAGAGAAGTTCTGAGAATTTCAAGGAACGGATAGAGGGACGACTAAATGTTTCTGCAGAATACAAGGCGCGACGCAAGGATGGTACTGTTTTGCAGGTAATGGTAAACGCCAGTCCAATCGTTCAGCAAGATCAGTGCAAGGGACTGCGCGGTATCATCGTTGATCTCACGGAAAAAAATCGTCTCCAAAAGCAGTTGTGGCAGGCCCAGAAAATGGAATCTATCGGCCAGCTTTCCGCATCAGTAGCACATGAGTTCGGAAATCCATTAGTGGGTATTCACTGGCTGCTGATGGATATTCAACATCTTCCTAACCTGGATGAGTCCCAAAAACAGCTGGTTGCACTTGGGTTGCATGAATGTAAAAAATTGAAAAATTTAATTACGAATTTTCAGGCTTTCGCTAAACCAAGTTCGGACGAAAAAAGATATTATGATATCAATCAAATATTAGATGATATTCTGTTGTTATATAAAAAGTACATCACGGATAAAAATGTTGATATTGTAATAAATTACCAGAAGAATCTACCCCGGATACAGGTCGTCAAAGATCAGGTACATCAAGTTTTAGTAAACATTCTGATGAATGCTCTAGACGCTTTGCCCGCAGATAAAAGAAAAATATTCATTACCACTTTGCAACGAGACAGTCAGGTTCTGGTTATTATAAAGGATAACGGATGCGGTATTACAGACGAAAACCTGGATCATATTTTCGAACCTTTTTTCAGCACTAAACCTGAGGCTAAAGGTACCGGCCTGGGCCTCTACGTATCCTATCTGATCACAAAGAACCATAATGGTAAAATCCAGGTTGAAAGCACAAGAGGGGAAGGAACTATTTTCACAATCAGCCTTCCCGTAGAAGGCCTGGCCCTGTAGAAAGAGGGATCAACCTTGAGATATGATCCATATAATCTGATCATCACGGGAGTGGGCGGCCAGGGCAATGTAATATCCTCCCGCATCATAGGAAACATGCTCTCTGAAAAAGGATTCTTTGTGACCATCGGAGAGACCTTTGGTGCATCCCAGCGAGGGGGGTCTGTGATGAGTCATTTGCGTGTTTCATCTAGGTCAACCCTGTCTCCCCAGATACCGGCTGGCAGGGCCCATATGGTTGTATCCCTGGAACCCACTGAGACATTAAGTGTGCTGAATGGCTACGGCAACCCTGAAGTCAAAGTGATCTGCAATACCAGACCGACCCATCCCATCGGCGTCATTTCAGGAAGGCTCTCCTACCCTTCCATGGAAGATATCAAGGAATGGATTAACGCCATTGCTTCGAAAAAATGGTTTTTTGACGCAACTGAAATGGCAACGGCTATTGGTGATCCGATTTTTGCAAATATCATCATGGCAGGTGCCCTGGCAGCCACAGGAGAACTACCCCTGGAGAGGGAAACATTTAAACAGAGCATTGCTTCAAAATTCAGTGCCGACAAAGTAATACTGAATCTTGAAGCCTTTGACCTGGGAGCCGGGATGATTACTTGATGCCATTTGGCTACAGGAGATCTCGCATGCACATACTACATTCATTACTCAGCGAACTCATAGCTGATTGACACAATCTAGAAATCCCAAAAAGTTGCCATTTCCTCGTCGGTGAAGTCGAATACAACATTGTGAGGTGGTAACGGCTCGCTATAAAAGAAATCAGGCAGTCTGTCATCTGCAGCAGTGAAGCCGGCTTTTATGTTGAACCCACGTTCTGTTTTAAGGATAGACTGGCCCAGAGCAATCACGTCATCCATGGTCAGGCCAATGCCGAACCTTGCATTAAGAAGATCAACGAGTGCAGGGAGGCATTCCTCATTATCCAGAGCGGCAAAGGCGATAAAGAGGCACATGCCTGTGGAATCAATTGCTGCTGTGGCAATTTGAAGATCCCTGGAAAGTTGAATCTGACCTTCTTTGGTAAGTGGATCAACATTTCCACCTACACCAAGAATGTTTGCAGTAATGGTGTAGCCCATAGTGTGGTCAGCACCCTGGGTAGAGGTGGCATAGGTAATACCAATACCTTTAATGGCCCTTGGGTCATAGGCGGGAATTGCTTGATTCTTGACCACAGGAACCCTGGTCAATCCATAGGCGCGACCGACTGAACCTGCTCCGTTGCCAATAATTCGTCCCAGCCCTGTTCCTTTGCTCACTTCTTCCTGTAAGATTCTCAAGACACCGGCGCCATCACCAAATTCAAGCACACCTCCTTCCATGGCAACACCCATTGCCACAGAGGTCTCGATGGTATCAATGCCGATATCATCCATGATCCTGTCAGCCTCTGCGATTTGATCAAGGTTATCCACACAACAATCGGCGCCCATGGCCCATATTGACTCATACTCAAAGCCGGCGGTAAGTTTTTCCTTTTTGGTGTCATTGTATATCTGGGAGCACTGGATAACACAGCCGGCATGGCAGTTATGTTTAACCTTTCCGTCCCGCTCAAGAATTACGTCATGCATGGTCTCTCCGGAAATCGCCTCATGCCCGTCGAACTGCCCTTGAGTGAAGTTTCTGGTTGGCAACCCTCCAGATTCATTGATGATATTTACTAGTACATTGGTACCGTACTGCCCAAGACCCTGGGATATCGGATGATCAATGAGTGCCTTGGCAAAGACTCTATTCGCCTCTTTGAATTTTTCAGAATCAGCAATTTCAACTTTACCTCCTTTGGGATCGATAGTTATAAACTTGATCTTTTTAGAGCCCATAACTGCACCGAGGCCACCCCTGCCGCTTGACCTCAAATTACCATCTGGATCTTTAATGGAGATGTTGGCACTACACATTTTCATCTCACCAGCCTGACCGATTGTCAGAATGGCGGGCTTGTCTTCAAGACGATCAGCAAGGGTCTCAAGAACGGTGAAGTTGCCTTTACCAATAAGTTCAGTCTCCTCATTTATGGTAATCGATTCGGGGGTAAGGGCGAGACTGTACCAGGTGTTTTCCTTGGGTAGCCCCTCAATGATGATTGCCTTGCAGCCAGCGCGAGCGAGGAGTTGGGCGGCTGTACCACCGGCATTAGATTCTTTTATTGTACCTGTCAGGGGACTTTTGGCACCAATGGAAAGTCGACCGGAGTTGGCGGCAATTGTACCGGAAAGAAGACCGGGAGCAATTACAAGCTTATTGTTCGGCCCAAGGGGATGACATGTAGGTTCAACTTCAGCAGCAACGATTGTGGAGGTAAGTCCACGGCCGCCATGACCTGCCCAGCTTTCCGGCACATCCTCAATAGAAGTAGTGAGATCAGACATATTCACTCGGAAAATTTTATCTGCCATATTTTGACTCCTTAGCACTGCATGTATTTATAATTTTGATAAAGAAATGTGATCCGATTCTTGCCGGAAATTACCCGCTTATTTCATTCCTAACCACATAAAGGACACAAGTGTTCCTGTGTCCTTTACGTCAGACTGCTACTGATCTATCAATTACAGGGCTGCAGTGTAGATATCTTCCACATCCTGATCTGATACCATTCTCGGGTTGGTAAAACCGCAGGCATCTTTTTGTGCATTACCTCTCATAGTCTGGATATCTTCAGCTTTGACTTTCTTACCGTAACGAACACCTAACTCTATAAGTCCTGCAGGAATTCCAACATCTGCAGAAAGTTTCCTGATGGCGACGAGAGCAAGCTCTGCAGCATCACGTGGAGCAAGGCCAGTTACATTCTCACCCATCAGTTCAGCAATTTTAATGAAACGATCAATCTTGGCGATGAGATTAAAGGCACTGACATGCGGCAGCAGGATTGCATTACATTCGCCATGGGGCAAGTCATAAAAACCACCAAGCTGATGTGCCATTGCATGGACGTGACCAAGACTTGCATTATTAAATGCCATACCAGCAAGATACTGTGCGTAACACATACCTTCGCGGGCATCAATATCATTTCCATTTGCTACAGCGGGACGCAAATGCTTGGCGATAAGCTCAATAGCTTTTTCTGCAGCAGAGTCAGTCATTGGGGTAGCAATGGTGGAAACATACGCCTCAACTGCATGAGTCAATGCGTCCATACCTGTGGCAGCGGTTAATGCGGGCGGCATACCCATCATCAGAAGTGGATCATCAAGTGCAACACCAGGGGTAACCCGCCAGTCAACGATGGCCATTTTAACTTTACGTTTCGTATCGGTAATGATACAGAACCTGGTCATCTCAGAAGCCGTACCGGCTGTGGTATTAACTGCAACATATGGAGGCATCGGTTTGGTGGATTGATCAACACCTTCATAATCCTGGATTGTGCCGCCGTTGGCAATTACCAGACCAACACCCTTGCCACAATCATGTGAACTGCCCCCACCAAGGGTTATCAGGCTGTCACATTTTCCTTTATTGTAGGCCTCAACACCATCTTGTACGTTGATATCCGTCGGGTTGGGAATTGTTTCATCAAATACAACATATTTCATGCCTGCATCATCCATCAGATCAGTGATCTGCTTGGTGATACCAGCACCGGTAATACCTTTATCTGTAACAATTAACGGCTTTGTGCCACCAAGGGTCTTAATTTTTGCAGGGATTTCTTTTGCAGCACCAATACCAATCAGGGTTACACTCGGAATGAAATAACCGTAAACTTCTTCACGTATAGCCATAATAACACCATCCTTTTGTAATGTAGGGTTCAGGAAAATCTATCTGCCTTCACTTGGATCCATACTCTGCGCATTCTTTCTAATGCAAACCCTGTGCCATTTGTATTAATACAATAATTACAAATGGTTAGGCATTCAGCGACTGGAGGCAGGGTGGGGAAAAATGTCCACAAGGAGAGAAAAGAAATATTTAGAAGACAGTAACAAAGCTGGGGAGATTCCCTGAAAGCCTTAGAATAGAAGCCTGCAGCCCGGTGAGACATTTTGACACATCACTTCAGCCAGATGGGTCAATAGGTCTCACTTGGATGCAGGTTTCATTTATCGGTGTAATTATTGGGTTGAATAACTTGATAGTTTTCGATAGAGGGTTTTTCTACTAATCCCAAGAGAATGGGCGGTTTTTTGACGGTTTTCTTCAAAGAAATCCAACATTTTCAAGATATGTTTCTTTTCTACAGATTTCAGGGTAAGACATGCCTGACTGCTGTCTGCGCTATGGACGAGCTCACTCGGAAGGCAGCGTTCTGTAATTATATTGTTTTCGGATAAAATTATGGATCGTTCGATGACGTTTCGGAGCTCCCGTACATTGCCGGGCCAGTTGTATTGCATCAGACAATCCATTGCACCCTGGACAATATGACAAGGGACATTGTCCGGACTCAAGGTTGTTAAAAAATAATCTACAAGCAAGGGAAGATCTTCTCTCCTTTCACTGACAGGCGGCATCTGAATATTAAAGGCATTTATTCGGTGATAAAAGGCTTCATTGAATCGGCCTTGCTCGACCTCTTCGGAAAGGTTTCTGTTTGTGGCAAATAAAAAACGAATATTGACTCGGCGCTCCTCTTTTTCCCCTACCCGTCGATAGGTCTGCGTGTCCAGAGCCCGCAACAAGGTCGCTTGCACCCCCAGGGGCAAATCACCTATCTCATCGAGGAACAAGGTGGAATCATGGGCAAAGGACATCAAACCCTCCCTGGTCTCCGTTGCGCCGGTAAACGAGCCCCTCATATGGCCAAATAACTCACTCCTGGCAAGATCTTTCTGCAGGGTAGCACAATTCTTTATGATCATGGGATGTTGGGAACAATACGAGCGCTCGTGTATCAATCTGGCAACCACATCTTTACCAGAACCCGAGTCTCCTGTTATGAGAACGGGGATTTTTGCTGGTGCGACCTTGTTTATCAGAAATTTAATGTCACGAATTGCTTTCGAGTTTCCTATGAATTTCGCCTCCTTTTCCTGACCGCTGTTATGGCGTAATATGTCATTTTCACGGGAGAGTAAAACTCGCTGATGAGCTTTTTCTACTATGAGTTCCAGTCGTTCCAGGTTAAAAGGCTTGCGAATAAAATCATAGGCACCCAGTTTCATAGCATCTACAGCGATATCAATATCGCCATGCCCGGTAATCATGATCACCTCAACATGGGGTATTGTATCTTTTACTTTGATCAACAAATCAAGATCGGTAGTATCAGGTAGTCGCAAATCCATGATGATCACTTCGAACCAGTTGCCGCGTACCATCATCATTGCTTCTGCCGCATTTGCTGCAACAAAAACTTCCCGGTTATCGTTGCTTAGTTCTTTCTGCAAAAGTCTTCTGATGGGTTCTTCATCGTCTATTACAAGCACTGGATATCTTACTTTATCTTTCATATAGATATACCGGGTATAGTGACCTGAAAAGTTGAACCTTTTCCTTCATCGCTGGTTACATTAATTCCCCCGCCGTGGTTCTTGACGATGGTGTAACAGGTTGAAAGACCAACACCAATGCCTTTACCAACAGGCTTGGTAGTAAAAAACGGTTCAAACAGTTTATCTTTCATTTCAAAGGGTATACCACAACCTGAATCTTCAACAATCAAGTCAACACCGCCATCTTTACCGGCGACAGTCTTAATGACAATGTCCCCTTCATCACCGATAGCATCTAAAGCGTTGGTGAAAAGATTAATTATCACTTGCTTGAGCTGTGATTCATCCCCTTGAATTAAAGGCAGCTCTTTTTCCAGTTCTGTTATGACCGTGACGCTGTGATGCTCTCTTATATGATGTTTCAGAATAAACAGCGTATCTAAAACACATTGATTCATATCTACCGGGCAAAGACTTGAAGCAACAGGTCTGCTGAAAGTGAGCAGGGTCTGGACAATATCACGACAGCGCAAACATTCATTTACGATGGTTTCTGTATACTCTTGAAAATCTTCGAGAACATCCTGGTCAACCTGGGTCTGGATACGACCAATCCTGCGCTGCAGTCCTTCGGCAAAACCTCTGATTGCTGCAAGGGGATTGTTGATTTCATGAGCCACTCCAGCAGCCAGGGTACCAATAGTGGCCATTTTTTCTGCCTGATAATACTGAGCCTGAAATTCTTTTTCCAAAGTAATATCCCGTTTAGAGAGCAGCGTTTGACGCTCCCCGTTCAGAGAGGATTTAAGTGGAGAAGCGATTATTCTAAAATGTTTGAACTTGCCGTCTACCTTATAAATCGCGAGATCTTTGACAATACCATCACAATCCAGGGATTGGATAACGGGGCAATCATCACAAACACTAGCCCGACCACGGAAAATCTCATAACAGTGGTGGCCTATCGGATCGATCCCGGGGAACCAGTCATTAAAAACATGGTTCACTCGCTGTATTTTAAGATCTTCTGACAGCACGACCATCAAATCAGTAATCCCGTCCAATACAGCCTGTACTTCCCGGCGCTTTTTTTCAAGCTTCAGATTGGATGTTTTTAACTGTTCTACCTTTTGTTGCAACTCCTGGTAAAAACCTAATTTACAATGCTCAATACCAACCAGGTCCTCAAGTGTTGTTACAGGTTTCATCACCATACCTCATGACAAATTTCCAGAAGTTCTCTCGATGACGCTGATCGTGGGTTTGTCAAATTACAGGCATCGTTGACTGCCATTTTACAAATTTGTTCAAGGTACTGTTTATCCTCTTCTTTAATTTCCTGGCGTAGCTTGAGAGACACATCAAAGGAAGCAAAGAAAGCATCCAATTTTTCTATGCCCCCCTTGGCTGTTTCAAGATCAGAACCGAGGTTTTTATCTAAGATAACCCGGCCGATTGCGGCATACTTTTGAACGGAAGAAGCGAGGTTGAAACGCATAACAGCAGTTAACAAAATTGGATGAACAGTGCCGTGGGGCATATCGTAGTGGCCACCAAGAGAATGGGCTAGAGCATGTTCCGCACCGAGACCGGCGTTACTAAAGGCCATGGAAGCTGATATAGAGGCTACACTTAACAGTTCCAACGAATCAAGGGATCTGGTCTGGACGGCATGCTGTAAATTACGCAAGATCAGGTCAATGGCTTTTAGTGATTGCATTTCTGTAAATGGTGATGCAATTCTGGAAACATAGGACTCAATAGCATGTGCCAGTGCGTCGACGGCCGATTGGATAATGAGCTTTTCTGTTTTTGTAGCTAATATAAGTGGGTCGACAATGGCGATATTCGGTACCAGAGTGCGGGTGATAATGGACATTTTTACACCCCTCTCAACATCAGTAATAATACAGAACTGAGAAATGTCGGAGCCGCTTCCTGCTGTGGTTGTGATAAACACCATAGGAGGCAGAGGACGCTGTACCCTGTTGGCACCTTCATAATCTTGTATTTTTCCACCGTTGCTAGCAATTATTGCAATACCTTTAGCAGTATCCAGAGCGCTGCCACCGCCAATAGCAATAATTACGTCGGCACCGTTATCAAGATAAAATTCAGCCCCCGATTTAACTTGATGATCCCGTGGATTCGGCGAAACACCTGAATAATAGATCCACTCAACACCTTCTTTCTTCAAAATATCGGTTAGCTGTTGCACCCATCCGGCTTCTTCAATACCTGAATCACTTACAAGAAGAACTTTCTTTGCACCAAGCCTCAGTACGCATTGGCCGACGTGATTCAAACTTCCCCGTCCAAAAATTATTTCGGGAATAGCAAATTTGGTTACATCCATTTACAATGCTCCATATTTTCAATTAAAAAAAGAAGGATATAAACGAGTTAAACAATTTTTTTTCACCTCAAAGCATCTTACCTCATAAATAACAAACTACTGAAAGATTAAGTAGCTGTTTTTTAGCATAATATGATACGGGATGTACGAGACTGTCACATCCTTCAATTATCCTGTACTGCATGTTTTATACCTAACGGTTATAAACTATCATATCAAAGACATACATATAATACAGCGGGCAAGGATGGGTCATATTGACTCAAGAGAGAGAGAAGGTTATCATATCTTTGAAGATATAAACAAAAAAAACATCTATTGGAACCTGTATAGTAAGTTGGCAGAACCAAACGGGTCAAAAAGACCCACCGCTGAACAGAATGGGCCATATTGACCCGAGAACACTCGCTTATCGCAATTAGGACACTATCTGATGAATATTCTTGATTTTTCTTCTATCGATGACCTGAAACGGATCTCCAGAGAAATATGCAACAAGGGGTGGGGGGAAGCCAATGGCGGCAATATCTCAATTCGCTTGACCGGCGAGGAAC
>JAUVON010000077.1 GCA_030599175.1 Desulfobulbaceae bacterium
CCATAAGTTGTGGTGCAGACAAGGTTGTTCTGGTTTCCGATAGAGCTTTTGCCGGGGCGGATACCTGGGCGACTGCCTACACCCTGGAACAGGCAATAAAAACACTGGGAGATTTTGATCTCATTCTTTGTGGCAAACAGGCTATTGATGGTGATACAGCTCAGGTTGGACCAGGACTTGCCATGCGGCTTGATATCCCATATATCACATGTGCCCAGAAAATAAGGGAATCCGACTCTGCCCGGTTCATCGTTGAAAGGATGATGGATGATGGTTACGATGTCGTAGAGATTGCTCTTCCTGCCCTGCTTTCAGTGGTAAAAAATATCAATGAACCCCGCGTACCATCGCTTAAAGGGAAAATGAGGGCTAAAAAAGCAGTCATTACAACGTTGAGTGCAGATGATATTAATGCCGATCATGCCTGTATCGGTTTACCTGGTTCTCCGACTCAGGTAGTCAATGTTTTTCCGCCTCCTGCAAGGGGAGGGCGGGCCATTTTCACAGGGTCTCTTGATGAGCAGATAGACCAGCTTGTTGATAAACTGATCCCGTTTATTCAACCAGGTGGAGTTCAATAGATTATGTTAAAAGTAAACGAAGAACTCTGCATTGGCTGTGGTATTTGTGAGGAAAGTTGTCCCTTTGGTGCTATAGAGATTGAAAATGGTTGCGCTGTTATTGGTGAGAGCTGTAACCTCTGTGGTGCCTGTATTGAGACATGTGAAGTAGAGGCGCTGACCCTTGAAGTTGAGAGAACAGCGAAATTAGACACTGATGATTGGTCAGGGATTCTGGTCTATTGTGAATACAGACAAGGAGAACTTGCGCCGGTCTCTTTAGAACTGCTTGGCATTGGCCGCGCACTTGCTGATAAAAGAAAGGTCAAGCTCAGTGCTGTATTGATTGGTTACGAGACCGGAGAGGTCGGTGAAGAGCTGATCGGCTATGGTGCTGATATCGTATACCGGGTTGATCATGAGGCTCTTGGGGTTTTTACCGATGAGAATTACTGTGCAGTTTTAACCGACCTGATCAAAGAACATAAACCGGAAATAGTTTTGGCCGGGGCTACCGCCATTGGTCGATCCTTTATCCCGGGTGTGGCAACGACACTGAATGCCGGGCTGACGGCGGATTGTACTCAGCTCGAGATCCGTGAGGAAGATGGCGCTCTCCTTCAGACCCGTCCTGCTTTTGGTGGAAATGTCATGGCCACCATTGTCTGTGAGTCATCGAGACCGCAGATGTCTACTGTTCGTCCGAAGGTAATGAAAGCACTTGAATTTGACGGGGAACGAAAGGGCGAAATCGTCGATATAGTTCCGAGTCCAGCGCAGCTTAAAAGCCGTGTAAAGGTTCTCGAGATAGTCGTTGAAGAGGCTGCGAATGTGAACATTCAGGAAGCCGACATTCTTGTCTCAGGAGGAAGGGGACTTGAAAGCGCAAAGGGGTTTGAGCTTATAAGACAACTTGCGGATATGATAGATGCAAGAGTTTCAGCTTCTCGGGCAGTTGTTGACGCAGGGTGGATCCCATATCCCCATCAGGTGGGACAAACAGGTAAAACTGTTGCCCCCCAACTCTATATAGCATGCGGTATTTCAGGGGCAGTGCAGCACGCTGCCGGTATGCAGTCTGCTGAAACGATTGTTGCAATAAACAGAGATAAAAATGCACCTATTTTTGATATTGCGGATTATGGTATCGTTGGTGATCTGTTTGAAATCATCCCCAGGTTGATGAGCAAAATAGAGGAGAGACGCTGAAAATGAGCCTTGATGGGAAAATTGCCCTGGTCACAGGTGGTAGTCGCGGCATAGGTAGAGCCATATGTTTGAAATTAGCTGGTATGGGAGCCTTGGTGTATGTTAACTATGTAAGTCGCTCCGAGGCTGCTCTCAAAACTCAGAAGCTCATAGTGGAAAACGGCGGCAAGGCGGAAATTATCGGTTTCGATGTTTCTGATGCGGCTGCGGTAACAGAGGCAATTAAACATATTGCTAATGAGGCCGGCCCTGTTGAAATCCTGGTAAACAATGCTGGCATTACCAGAGACGGTCTGATGGCGAGGATGAAAGAATCAGACTGGGATGATGTTATGAATACCAACTTGAAGGGTGCTTTTCTCTGCTCTAAAGCTGTATCCAGGGGAATGATGAAGAAAAAGTGGGGCAGGGTGGTGAACATCTCCTCTGTATCCGGATTTGCCGGAAATCCCGGTCAGGTGAACTATGCAGCAGCCAAAGCAGGGTTAACAGGACTGACTAAATCAATGGCCCGTGAATACGGCTCCAGGAATATCACCATAAACAGTGTTGCACCCGGCTATATCGAAACAGAGATGACGGAGTTGTTAAGTGAAGATGTGAAAGAACAGCTTAAAGGTGAGATCCCCCTCGGCCGTCTCGGGACAACTGATGATGTTGCCGCTGCAGTAGCTTACCTGGCTTCAGAAGATGGTTGTTATGTAACAGGTCAGACTCTACATGTTAATGGCGGTATGTATATGTGATGAAGTCTTTTACGATGTTATCATTAGTAAGTAAAAATATCTGCATAAAAATAAAGATGTATTACTGGTGTTAAGGAATTGAATAGCGATTAGTAAACTCAGTCTAATCAAAAAATAAAGGAGAATAATAATGGCCGTTGATCAGGAAATGATAGATATAATTGTTGAGCAGTTAAGTGTCGAGAAAGAAAAAGTAGTACCCAATGCATCTTTTATTGATGATCTGGGTGCCGACTCTCTTGACCTTGTTGAGTTGATTATGGCGATGGAGGAAGGTTTTGATATTGAAATCCCCGATGAAGATGCAGAGGGAATTGCAACAGTTCAGGATGCAATCGACTACGTAAATAAGCAAAAATAGTAGTAGACTGACAATGTTTTTTCTATCTCTCGTCTGTATCAGCGCGTGAGTGAAAGACGAGGGTATAAAAAGGGGTAACTATTGTGACTCGAAGGGTAGTGATTACAGGACTCGGTCTGGTGACGCCTCTGGGGACAGGGGTGGAGAAGAGTTGGAATAATCTATGCTCAGGTGTGAGTGGAATTGATCTGATTACCACGTTTGATGCTAGTGATTTCGCAGTAAAAATTGCTGGAGAGGTAAAAGATTTTATCCCTGAAGATTACTTTGAGAAAAAGCAGATCAGACATCTTGCTCTGTTTGTGCAGTATGGTGTGGTTGCAGCACTCATGGCCGTAGAGGACAGCGGCTTTAAAGTGGTGGAAGAAAATTGTACCAGGGTTGGTGTTATCACTGGCTGTGGTATGGGTGGATTGCCTACAATTGCAAAACAACATCAGATAAGCCTCGAAAGAGGATCGAAAAGGATAACACCTTTCTTTATCCCGATGTGCATTCCCAATATGGCGTCCGGCCAAATTTCCATGGCACTGAATGCAAAAGGGGCAAACTTGACTCAGACAACCGCCTGTGCAGCTGGAACCCATGCTGTGGGGGAAGCGTTTCGTCATATTAAGTATGGTGGTAGTGACGTGGTTATCAGCGGTGGCACCGAGGCTGTTATCTGTCCTCTCGGGGTCGGTGGGTTCTCCGCGATGAAAGCGTTGTCGAAGAGAAATGACGCACCACAGCAGGCATCGAGGCCTTTTGATAAGGACAGGGATGGTTTTGTTATGTCGGAAGGGGCTGGAATGCTTGTACTTGAAGAGTATGAGCATGCCGTTTCTCGAGGCGCAAAAATCTACGCCGAGGTTTGTGGTTATGGTCTGAGCAGTGATGCCTATCACATTGCCGCGCCACCGGAGGACGGAGAAGGTGGGGCAAGGGCTATGCAGCTCGCTTTGGATGATGCTGAATTATCACCTGAAGATATAGATTATATTAACGCCCATGGTACTTCGACACCGCTAAACGACAAATGCGAAACCCTGGCAATCAAGACAGTTTTTGGCGATCATGCCAGAGCTCTTGCCATCAGCTCAACCAAGTCAATGACAGGTCATATGCTGGGTGCTGCTGGTGGAATCGAATCGGTTTTTACCGCCCTCAGCGTGAGTCATCAAATTGCACCACCTACCATTAATCTGGCGAATCCCAGTCCTGAATGTGATTTGGATTATGTCCCTAATAAAGCACGAGATATGAATATCCGGGCTGCCATCTCCAATTCCTTTGGATTTGGTGGTACTAATGCGGTTGTCGCCATGAAGCGTTTTGTCGAGTAGGACAGGCATAATTTGGCTTTGGAGACTGGACGAGTGAAAATTGTTCTCGGTGCTGATCATGGCGGTTTTGAGTTAAAGGAAGATATTAAAGCTTTTCTGATCGACTCGGATTATGAGGTCGTTGATGTGGGATGCTCATCAACGACCTCTGTTGATTATCCCGATTTTGCTGAAAAAGGTGTGTCTCAAGTAATAAGTGGTTCCTGTGACCTGGGTATTCTCATATGCGGAACCGGGATCGGCATGTCTATTGCCGCTAACAGGCATCCTGAGATCAGAGCTGCAAATTGTCATTCAGAATATACTGCAAAGATGAGCAGGGAACATAACAAAGCTAATGTACTCTGCCTCGGGGCCCGGGTAATTGACCGGGAACTGGCACTGACAATAGTACGAATCTGGTTAAAAAGTGAATTTGCCGGTGGCAGACATCAGAGGAGAGTTGAAAAGTTCAGTGGGTAAAAAATGCAATAACCTGCATGGAACTGAATTACCTGGTGTAACAGATTCTATTTGAGAAAAAGCCGATTTTGCATTTGCAAAATCGGCTTTTCTCATTTCAAACATGGAGGTCTTCTTTCAGGTAGGCTAGTATAGGTATATAGCTTTATTGTAAGTTGAAATAGCAACCTCCTCCGGGAGTGAAGTATTTCAAAGTTGGTACTCGTTTTGTAATAAATGGAGGTAGTTATGAAATGTCCCTATTGTGGTCATCTGGACGACAAAGTAATTGATTCCCGTCTCAATAAAGATGCTACAATTACTCGTAGAAGAAGAGCATGCCTTTCCTGTGATCAGCGCTTTACTACTTATGAGCGGTTGGAGGTAATGGTACCGGTACTGGTGAAAAAAGATGGCAGGAGAGAAACATGGGATAGGCAAAAGATTGTTGTCGGAATAGAGAAAGCATGTGAGAAAAGATCTGTAAGCCGTGATAAAATCGATGAATTTGTCGACGAGGTTGAGCATAAGCTGCAGGATTATGGTGCCAAAGAAATTCCTTCCAAGGTCGTCGGAGAATGGGTTATGGAAGGATTACACCTGTTGGACGAGGTAGCCTATGTGCGATTTGCCTCGGTCTATCGTCAATTCAAGGATGTTAATGAATTTATGGCTGAGCTGAAAAGCATTCTGGATGCAAGGGAAGATGACAATACTGCAAAATGATAAGCACTATATGCAGCTGGCACTTATCGAAGCTCGGAAAGGCGGAGGAAGAACCTCGCCAAACCCTTGTGTCGGTGCTGTTATTGTTAAAGATGGCCGCATCATATCAAAAGGATACCATAAAAGAGCAGGTACCCCACATGCCGAAGTGAACGCCATAAATAAGGCAGCAGAATCTCTTGTCGGTTCGACAATTTATGTGACTCTGGAGCCATGCAACCATACCGGTAAAACACCTCCATGCACTCAATCAATTGTTGAAAATGGTATTTCGCGGGTTGTGGTCGGCATGACCGACCCCAACCCTCTTGTGGATGGGAGTGGCATTGCATTTCTCAGAGAAAACAAAATAGAGGTGGTTGCAGGAGTACTTCGCGATGAGTGTGAAGAGATTATCCGTCCCTTTATAAAATATATTACTCAAGGTCTTCCATGGATGACTATGAAGGGTGGAATCAGCCTGGATGGCAAGATTAACTATTTAAAAGGGCAGAGTGGTTGGATTACAGGAAAACAATCTCTCAATGAGGTACATAAGATTCGGAACAGGGTAGATGCAATCCTTATTGGCAGTGAGACGGTTCGTATTGACAATCCATCGTTGACTACACGTATCCAGGGTTTTAAGGGGAAGGACCCCCTCAGGGTTGTTATAGACACACGTTTGAGTTTAGCTCTGAGTTCATCGATCTTTCATATAGAATCGGAGGCATCTACCTGGGTGTTTTGTTCTGTTGATGCACCGGAAGAAAAAATGGCAGCACTGGTGGAACAAGGTGTTGTTGTGAAAATTGTGGGGTCAAGTCCCGGAGGAGTGGATTTAAAACAGGTGATGGTAGCCTTGGGAAAAGCAGATGTCTGTTCAGTTCTGGTGGAAGGGGGGGCCAGATTGCATGGTTCATTGCTAAAAGAAAAACTTTATGATTCGGCCTGTCTCTTCTTTGCGCCACTCTTTGCTGGAGACGACGGTGTATCACTGGTGACAGGGTATCATGCCCATGGACGCAGCTCAGCTATCCGGCTTTCTGACGTCAGTTATAAGAGGTTGGGAGATGATATGATGGTTGCAGGCAGGTTTCAATATGCGGAGTAGAGTGTTGTCAGCTGTTTTTTAAAACAGCCTTGATTGCCGGCAACATCACTTGACACTCCTGAAGGTTTTTACATTTTATGGAGAGCGTTACTCCATCTGTTTCAAATGCCTGACTGTGTGAAAGGGTTAAATTTTCAGGCAATTGCAGTTTTTTTGAAAACTCACTAAAGCTGTTTTCTGCCTCCAGGAAGGCTGGAGTCAGTTGTTGCTGCAGGAACTTCCCAAGATGCTGCGCTTTTTGGGGCGGGTTCATTTCTTGGTGAGTGAGAATCTGTTGGATTTTGTTATTGCTTATCAATTCTGATATTGTGGTATGGTTGCGGTAGGCTAAATCTCGTATCAGGGAAAAAAGCTTTTTCTGCTTACCTGTGCCCAGGCAAAGTTCTTTAAACAGGGAAACTACTGTCAAACGATCTTCAGGATGCTTTAATCGCTGTAACTCCATGACCATCTTGTCCTGCAGGCACCCGCTATGAATTTCTTTTATAATATCATCCTGCAGGTTGAGTACAGCCAGCATCTTGTCGATGGCTGATTTCTGTTTTTTCAGCCCCAGTCTCGCTGAAAATTCTTCTATGATCTCTTCTCTTGTTATACATCCCATAGCTATCTGAATGAACCGGGCTTTTTCAACAAGGGAAAGTGGCGCTGTATATATCTGATCTGTCAAAAGAATATCGAGAATAGATAGTTCTGGGAAATCAGCAGGCAAAAGAAAGCATCCAATTCTGTCCAATTCGAGGCGTTGTTTTGTAATCAGCAGACGCTTATGCCCTGAGATTACTTCAAAACTCGTATCAGAATGTTGCTGGAGGAAAGGAGGGTGAATAACACCGGTCAGGAGGATGGAATTTTTCAGTTCGTCAGAATATTTCCCGGTTTCCCAGGGGTGCATTGACCATTTACCGGTAAATTTCAGCTTGTTGAAGGGAACATTTTGAAATGGAAAGAACATATTGAAGCCGGATCCTGGAAAATTGTTTTAACACATTCAAAAAGAATTACCCCGGGTAAAGAAAGCACACTTCTTCATCCGGGGTAAAATAGGCTGTAAAAAAGGAGAAAAAAACAGGTTATGAAAGGAAATCAGGAAGCGTTAATCTTATCCCTTAAGATACCGGAAGGTTTAAAAGTTACAACCCGCCTGGCATCAAGTGTCAGCTCGGCTCCTGTTTGAGGATTTCGTCCTCTCCTTGAATTCTTGTCCTTAACATTGAACTTGCCAAATCCGCTTAATAAGAGATCCGACCCACTTATAAGAGAATCCTTGGAAATACGTAGAAAAGCTTCTACAGAATCAGTAGCCTGCGTCTTTGTCAGTCCTTCGTGGTGCTTGTAAACCTGCTGAACAAGATCCGCTTTTGTCAGTGCCATAAATTCCTCCTCTATTATCTGCGTTTAAGACAATCTTACTCTATGATATCCTTAAATAAAAGAATGTCAAATAATTAATGAAAAAGTATCATGAGACAATCGCTGAAAGTAATTTGAGTGTTGCTCAATAACCTCCAGGTTGTTTACCCTATACTACACTCGCGATTTTGAATATCGGCAGATACATGGCAACAACAAGCCCACCTATCATTCCACCTAAAAATACCATCATAAAAGGTTCTATCATTGCTGTTAAGTTTTCCACTGCCTGATCAACCTCGTCGTCGTAAAAGTCAGCAATTTTCTCCAGCATGGAGTCCAGGGCACCTACTGATTCACCGACGTTGATCATCTGTACAACCATATTGGGAAATACTCCGCTCTCCTCCAATGGTTCCGCTATGGGTCTGCCTTCAGCTATTGAATCACCAACTCTTAGCACAGCCTGTTCGATAACCTTATTGCCAGAGGTCCTGGCCACTACCTGCAGGGCTTCAAGGATGGGTACGCCGGCGCTGAGCATTGTACTTAGAGTTCTTGTGAATTTCGAAACTGCTACCTTCCTCAACAGAGGGCCAAATACGGGGGATCGAAGAGTAGCTCTGTCAATAGCCATCTGACCTTTTTCAGTACTGTATATCTTTTTTACGATCCAGGTGATGATGAAAAAGGCGATGAATATAAAAATAAAATTACTTTTAAAAAAATCACTCATATTCACCACTATTTGTGTGGGCACGGGAAGGGTGCTGCCAAAATCTTCAAATAGAGTTGTGAAAACAGGGATAACAAAAACCAGAATTACGACAAGAATAAGAATAGAAATGGCCAGGCAGATAGCAGGATAGGTTAAAGCGCCTTTTATTTTTTTCTTTAATGCCATCGATTTTTCCAGGAAAGTAGCCAGCCGGGTTAAAATCGTGTCTAAAATACCTCCTGTTTCACCAGCTTCTATCATATTGTTAAATAGAGAATCAAAAACTTTGGGGTGTTTACGCATTGAATCGGAAAGAGTAGAACCCGATTCAACGTCAGCCCTGATTTCTCCCAGCACCGTTTTAAAAGTACTGTTAGCCTGCTGTTTCTCCAGAATTTCCAGTCCCTGCACCAGAGGCAATCCGGCATCAATCATCGTGGAAAGCTGCCGGGTAAAGATAACAATGTCCTTGGTCGTAACTTTTGGCTTGAAAAGAGGGATATTTGCCAGCAGGTCTTTCTGTTTCTCTTTGATGATTGGATCAGAGATTCTAAGCCGTTTGACTTGTGCCAGAGCGGCGGTTTGATCCGGGGCTTCAATTTCACCTTTACGTTTTTCTCCGTAAGAATTTTTCCCTTTCCAAATATATACAGGCACGCTCGTCTCCGTTTGTCGGGGTTAAGTATTTTGTTCAGGTTAGGCATAAAGTAAAATCAATTATATATCAAACGTTTGTCGAATACAAGGAGATGAGTATCAGTTGCAGTTCATTTTTTCTATTATGATAAATATAAGGTAAAGGGGACGGACAGAGTATGTTTTGCTCTGGAATGAAAAGATAACTCTTGTGCGGTTTATTCAGCACTGGTATACTGCACAGTTCTTGGCGAGTTTTAAAGACAATCGTTTTTGAGGGTGCCTTGAGACTGTTAGATTGTTGCCTGGGCACTTATTTATCAGGATATTGAAAGAGTTACACGGACGGAGGAGTAGTACATGCAAAAGCAAACAGCTGTAAACTATAGTGACGGTCGTTTTCAGCCTATCATAGACAAGTGTGACGGATGTGGGCGTGTTGTAGAGCAGGATGGTGCACAGTTTTGTACGAGTTACCTGTATCCTGCAGAAAAATGGAAGCTAGGTATCTGTAACTTTGCAACTCACGCGAAGCCGGAGATAACTGTCACGACGGTAAGAATTAATCCGCTGAAGGCTGCCAAGAGGGCGGCAGCGAAAAATAAATAGATTGTGTTAAATTAGATGCATGAAGAGGGGACTGGCTGAATGGGTTTCCCTCTTTCTATTTTCTCGCCGGTCTGTTGCCGAAAAGAGCAGTCCCGACCCGAACAATGGTTGCTCCTTCTTCAATAGCAATATGGAAGTCACCGGACATGCCCATTGAGAGTTCAATCCGTTTATCATCTGCAAAAAGATCTTTTCCTGAGAGTTCATCAGCAAG
>JAUVON010000052.1 GCA_030599175.1 Desulfobulbaceae bacterium
TCCTGGATAAATCGGCCCTGTTTTTTGGCCTGAGAAGACCAATTTCTGAACAGCCCTCGCTGAGCCCGGCGCTCCATTTCATCAGTTCGTATTTTGAACAGATATTTTTGTCCCTTTATTATAGCTCTTGCATGCAATCCCTGATATCCCGTTGGTTTGGGATTAGCAATAAAGTCACGAATTGTGCGGGGAATTGGTTTAAAAGTCTGGTTGATTATGCCAAGAGCGCTATAGCACGCCTGTGTATTCTCGACAACCGTAAGAATCTCTACAGGAGTATCAATTCGTTTAAGAAGGATACGATTCGCCAAATCGTAATAGGCCCAGAGTTTTTTAGTCCTGATGGTGACCCTGCATTCAAGCCCGACCTTATCAGCAGCTTCCTCTACATTGTCAATAATTTCCTTTCCCACCGGGGAGTGCCGTAATTTTCTAATATGGTGGTTTAACTTTGCCCCCTGTTTAGGAAATCTATAGAGCAGAGCAAGGTTGTACATTTCCCGTTTTAAATTAAATAAACCGAAAACAGTTGCCAAAGGAGCATAAATATCTATAGTCTCATCGGCTATACGCTGCCTTTTTCTTTTTGGCAAGACCTTCAAGGTTCGCAGATTATGCAATCTGTCTGCAAGTTTTACCAGCATAACCTCAGGCCTGAGTGCCGCCCCAGAGAAAATCTTGCGATGAGTACGTTTAGCGATGGTCTGTTTATCACCCGATATGTGTGTAACCTTGGTACAACCCTCCACGATTGCCTGAACATAGCTGCCGAATTTTTGTCCGACAAGCTCACCAGTGACCTCTTCCACATCCTCAATCGTATCATGCAGAAGAGCAGCGGAAAGAATCTCCGGATGAATCACATCCATCTCTTCAGCAAGAATCTTGGCAACGGAACATGGATGGAGAATATACGCATCTCCGGAACGCCGCCACTGATCGAAATGAGCTTCAGTGGCAAAGTCAAGAGCTTCCCAGAAAGTTTCTTCCCCAGGTGTGTCACTTATAAAAGACTTCATCTGGTTGCGATAAAGCTCTAGATCAAATGGAATACGGCGCATACCATCCTATTGTGTTAGAATATTTAATTGACTCGAAGTTTCGATCGTCTGTCGGCACTCTCTCCAACATAGAGATTCAGAAAGGTTTACCGTAAATAGAGCATAACCATAATCAAGTTAACAAAATTCCTTTAATGGAGAAAACAAAAAATATATAAATGTCAAAAAAAAGAAAAAATTATCGCCTCTCATCATCCTCTACCGAGAAAAAGATACGCAATAAGGCTGATAGAGCTATTCAGCACAGATTAGAAAACAACATACTTGCTTATCTCTACTCGTCAGAGAAACCAGTCACTTTCAGAGCTCTCTCTCGTGCTCTGGCTGCACAAAAAAGAAGAGAAGATGATATTAATTCCATAATTAATTCCCTGCTGTCAAAAAAATATATACAAAAAAACGAAAAAAAACATCTCACCCTGAACAGGAACGCCCCTCTCTACATAGGCAACCTTGAAAAAAATCCCAAAGGGTTTGGCTTTGTAACTGCACCAACTCCATACCTCAGTGCAGCACCATTAGCTAAAGATCCTTATATTTCTGCTTCCAGAATGAATTCAGCCATTCACGGAGACAGACTGCTCATTCGTATTACACGAATCCGAAACGATAACAGACCCGAAGGTGAGGTTGTTAAAATCCTCTCCCATGGCAGAGACACAATTGCAGGTTTCTACTTTCCTCAGAAACAGGGTTCCATTGTCCACCCGGAAGACCCCCGCTTTCCTTTTCATATTAAGGTCGAGGATTCAGCTGTCAAGCCCCATGAGGGCGACGCAGTAATCGTTCGTATTAAACGAGACAGACAATCCTCAGGGGATATGTCCGGGGAAATTATAGAACTACTCGGCAGCCCTGACAATATTGACGTCCAGATGCGCTTAGTAATTGAAAAGTTCTCACTTCCACATAGATTCAGTGATCATGCGCTCCGGGAAGCGGAAAAACTGTCGGAGAGTTTTAAGCCTTCTAAAGACCGGTTGGATCTACGGAAAGTTGAACATATAACAATCGACGGTGAGACTGCCAAAGATTTTGACGATGCTGTCTATGTCAAAAAGACGCCGGAAGGTTTTCTGCTTTATGTCTCAATTGCAGATGTAAGCTATTTTGTACGAGCCGGTTCCGACCTTGACAAAGAAGCCTATGCGAGAGGAACCTCTATCTATTTCCCGGGCCGGGTTATCCCTATGCTGCCGGAAAATCTATCAAATGATCTCTGCAGCCTGGTTCCCGGGAAAGATCGCTTTACCGTTACAGCTATCCTCAAATTTGATCATAATGGCAAGCTGCTGAAAAAAGAATTCACCAGATCAGTCATTCGCAGTCATCACAGGTTCACATATACCACAGTGAAACAGATCCTTATCGATAAAGATTCATCTATTCAGCGCCTGCATAAACCCTTCCTTACCCAGTTGGAATCGGCATATGAGCTTGCGACAGCACTTTATGCTAAGCGAAAAAAAAGAGGCTCCATCGGTTTTACTCTTCCCGAAACGGAAATCTCTCTTACGGATAATGGGGAAATCGCAACAATCAGCACTCTTAAACGAAATTTTGCTCACCAGATTATTGAGGAATTCATGCTTGCAGCGAACGAAGCCGTTGCAGAACTGTTTTCTCAAAACAAAAGTGACGCCCTCTATCGTATACATGAACGGCCTGATGTTGAGAAGGTAAAACAGTTCTGCATCTTTGCAAAGACGCTGGATCTCCACCTCACCAAAGCCGACAACAGACCCGAATGGTTTGCCGGGGTTGTTGAACAGTGCAAAGGGACCAAAACAGAGTATCTGGTCAACAATCTCCTGCTCCGTACAATGAAACAGGCTCGCTACTCCCCGGATAATGCGGGCCATTTCGGTCTCGCCTCATCAGATTACACCCATTTCACCTCTCCCATCCGACGCTATCCCGACCTGCTGGTACACCGTGAACTCATCCGCACAATTTTGAAAGATACCACCGAGCAGAAAGAACACAGGAGAGGCCTTCGTCTACAGGAAAAAGGGGATTTCCTGTCCGCCAGGGAAAGAGTTGCTATCCGCGCAGAACGGGAAATGAACGAGAGGCTAAAGGTCAGGTACATGCAAAAACGCATAGGAGAGAGCTTCGACGGAATAATTTCCGGGGTAAACGATTTTGCCCTATTTGTCGAACTGAAAGATCGCGGTATCAGCGGTTCTATACAAGTAAAAGACCTTAAAGACGATTATTATCTGCACGATGAGAAACGCTACCGACTGATCGGCGAACTGAGCGGCACTATTTACCAGATGGGTGACTCCATCCGGGTCACCCTGCTTGATGTGGACTGCCAGCGAAACAGGATTAATTTCGTCCCTTCTTAAAATCCTCCGAATCTCGACCACCATTAAATGACTACTCAACCTGCTCTTCTTTCTCAACTGGCAATTGTACTCGTACGACCTAAATATGCCGGTAACATCGGTGCTACTGCCAGGATAGCCTGGAACATGGGGATTAACCGCCTCATCGTTGTCGGTGACAGACTGCCTGAAAGAGAACCAATGGCACAGATGGCGACCCATAAAGCAGCCCATCTCATCGACAATCTGGAATTCCATACAACCCTCGAAGAAGCTCTTTCTCCCTACTCAGTTATAGTTGGTACTACTGCAAGACGAGGGCGACAGAGAATCATTGAAAAATCGCCTCGAGAAATAGTGGCGGCAGTTCTGCCGCAACTCTCCAACAACAGGGTTGCGCTTATCTTTGGCCCTGAAGATAGTGGCCTGACCAATGAAGACCTCAAACACTGCCATTTGTTATCCGCCATTCCAACAGCCGATTTTTCTTCACTTAATCTGGCACAAGCAGTTGCAATTCATTGTTATGAATTCTATTATGGGCTCGTTCATTCACAAAAAGACCTGATGCCGGCACCCAGGCTTGCCTCTTCTTTTGAGTTGGAAAGCATGTATTCCCACCTTGAGGAATCATTGACGAGGATCGAGTTTATGGGTGAAAAAAGTCGCATCTACTGGATGAATAATATTCGACAATTTTTTGCTCAAACCACACTTTCCTCCAAAGATACCAATATCATAAGGAAAGTTTGCAAAAAATTTCTTCTCAAATACAACCCACAAGATACCAACCCGAATAAATCGGAATTTTAGAATGCTTGGATAAGTGGTATGGAAGTATATTCAACCATATAATTTTAACTGACCTTCCTCGATTTCTTGTTTTTTATTACAGAAGTTCTGGAGTAAGGCACTAAAGACAACGGTGATTTATGAGAACAGAAGAGAACAATCTTGACTACGCCATACCTTCTAACAAGTTCTACCCACCACATATTGATAAATCACAATCCCTCCTCCGAAGCCGCCTTTTGACAACCAGTCTCCAGCATACAAAGCACAATAAAAAAGTAATTGTGATAGAGGCACAGGCCGGCCAGGGTAAAACCACGCTGGCTTCACAATTTCTAGATTATAACAGCACTGATTATCTCTGGTATCAGGTAGGTCCGGAAGACTCTGATCCTGTTCTGCTGTTATCATCACTGCTTGCTAACCTCGTAAACAATCTGCCGGGCTTTAATTCTCCACAACTCACAACTATTTTAACAGAGGGTAGTGTCGGCCCGTTAGATTTGACACGATGCGCAAATATTCTCCTCAAGGATCTCGATCGCTATCTTTCAAAAGATATCTATCTTGTTTTCGACGACCTTCATCTAATTGAATACAATGCTCTCACTAATAGTTTACTCGAGCATATCATTGATACTTCTCCCCCCACGGTTCACTTTGTTTTTATCAGCCGGCAGCCGTTGGAATTAAAATCTAAAATCCTTCGAAACGGCAATCAAATATCTTATGTGAACACTGCGGATCTTGCACTCGATAATAATGAAATCGAAGATCTCTTTAATAACGTCCTCCACAAAGAGATCAACAGGCAGGATGCAATGGACATCCAGAAGGTCACTAATGGCTGGATAATGGGTATAATCCTTGCCAGCCACCCCATCAGCGGACGAAATCGATTTTGGCTGGAGCCAGCAGGTGCTGCCCTCACCGCCGGTCAAGACAAAGGTCATATGCTTGACTATTTCCAGGAAGAGATTTTTGATCAGATTCCAGAGAATTTACACACTCCATTTCTTGAGCTTTCGATACTCCAGGAGATTCCATCAGACCTGGCTACCGAAATAACCGGTATAAGCAATTTCAGCAGGATACTGTTTGAATTGTCTCAGGCTAATTTTTTCATCTACAGTCTTGACGACAAGCAACAGGTTTTCCGCTTTCATCACTTCTTTCAGGAATTTCTACAGAGACGGGCCAGAACTCAACTCGCATCCTCAGATATCTCACGTATATACAGCCACGAGGCTCGTTACTATCTCGAACGCGAACAGACAGAAAAGGCTCTTACCTGCTATAAGAATGGCGGTGATTATAAAACAATGGAAAAAATTCTCCAGAAAAAGGGAATGGATCTGATTGCCAGAAATAGAACCATCACTATCCTCACTTTGCTGCAAAGTATTCCGCAAGAAACTTTGTTTAACCACAGTTGGCTCACCCTTTACGCAGGACTCCTGCGAATTGACTTTGATCCGCAATCAACCCTGCCATTTTTCAATTCAGCCCGCCAGCATTTTATTGATACCGGGGAGGAGACAGGAGAACTTATTACTCTATCGCAAACGATTTACTTCCACTTTGTTATCTCCGGACAATACAATGTCGGCTCTGAGTTGCTGCAACGTACGGAAACACTGCTTGAGCAGCTTAAAACCACTCTGCCGGTACCCATTATGATCATGGCCGCACGCAACCTGGCCTCAGGGTATTGCTTTTTTAATGGAGACATGGAAAAAGCACGGTATTTTGCCAATATGGCCAGTACTCTGGCATCCCGGCACAACATCAGAAATTTTATTGCATCAAGTAGATTTATTCAGGGATATATTGAACTGCTGAGTGGTAACCGGGCAAAATATCTGCGGGAAGCGGAAATCTGCTTTGGTTTATTTAACGATCCCCTTGTGGGAGAGTCGAACAAACTTACAATGAGGGTAATGAACCTCTGCTTCCTGTCTATGACCGGGGATCATCAAAACTACTCTCGGCGGCAGGAAGCACTGCAGAAATCAATCGACAATAAGGTGATCGATCAGACTGTAGCCGCACCGTACCTGTTTGTCTGGGGCAGCAGCAACCATTTTTCCAGAGGCAGGATTGTCCAGGGCCTGGCTCTTTTGACCAAAGGCCTTGGTGTAACTTCAACCGCATCAACAGATCATATGCACAGTCAAATCCTGCAATGGCAATCCTTTGGCTACGCATTGGCAGGTAAAGATGAAAAAGCAATAAAACTCCTTAATGAATCAGCTGAATTGAGAGAAAACGCCGGAGGACCTTTTTATATCGCCTTTCATAACATCATTGCCGGAGCTGTCTTTACTCGTCTGAAGATGTTTGATAAAGCCGAAGAAACACTTGAAAAGGGACTGACAATTGCGCAGTCAATCTCCTCAACTTACCTCACTCTCTGTGCTCTTATAAACAGGAGCTATTTCAAATATGAATCTGAAGCTCACGAGGCAGCTTTTGACGATCTTGAAGCCGGACTTTCTCTTATGAAGATCAGCGGCTACGACCATTTCTGGAGCTGGGAACCGGCAATGATGAATAAACTGCTTGGTTTTGCAGTAAAAAGAGATATTGAAAAAAACTTTGCTCAATCTCTTGCCCGGAAACGACTTGGTGTCAATTTTTCTGATGAGGGTGAGCCTATCCCCCTCATCAAATTTACATTGCTTGACAGCTTTGCACTCAGTATAGATGGAGAAGTACTTTTCCAGGCAAAGGATCTCACTCCTTTCCAACGCGAACTGCTGGGGCTGCTTATAACCGCAAAAGGACAACGTATCCCCCAGGATAAGATTCAGCTGGAATTATGGCCTGACAATTCCCCCGACAATGCCAGAAAAAGTTTTGATACCCTTCTTTCCCGTCTTCGCAAGCTGATTGCTCCCCGTCTACCGGTTGATTTAAAGAAATATCTCTATATCCAAAAAGGAATACTCTGCCTGGCAAACTGTGAAATAGACGGGTTGAAATTTATTGAAGCTGCACGGATTGGACTGTCCCACAACAAAAATGGTGACCACCTGCAGGCACACAATGCTTTCCAGACAGCATTTTCAGCCTACAAGGGAGTGATGCCGGAAGATACATTCAAGAGCGAACAAGTTCTTGCATATAATGATCAACTGATCCATATATTTGTCGAATTTGCAACGGTATGGGCAACGAATATGGCAAAGAGCGGACAACTGGAAGAAGCAATTGTTCTGATAGAACGGATTCTGCAAATCAACCTTCTCGAAGAGAACCTGACTCAGCTCCTCTATCGGCTGTACAACCAGAACAACAATCTCTTAAAGGCACGTGAGACCCTTGAGGGCTATAGAAAGGCTTTAATTAAGGCGGAATATACAGAAGAAGAGATAACTGAATTTCTCGATGAGATTATAACAGTCTGAACCGATTATAATTGATGAAATCGTAAAAAGATCATTCAAAGCTTTAGATGGCTAAGTCCGATAAGCGTAGACTTCGAGAAGTTCGATATACGAGGCGTAGTATTTTTCTTGGGCCTTCAACAATACATTTGGTATGTTGAGGTTCTGAGAAAAACCTACAACGAAGGAGATCGGACTTTTTACGACGCCATCATAATTGTCGATTACAGGTTGACCCCTTGAAGAGGACACTGATCACAGAGAGGTTTTGTTTTTTTACAGAACTGTTTTGCAACAAGCACAATAAGAGCGTGGAATTCATTATAGAGTTGAACGTCTACCGGCAGATGATCCATAAATAGTGCCTGCATTGTGTGATAGTCGGTCTCCTCTTCAACCAGGTTATGACGGGAAAAAACCCGGTGGGTATAAGTATCAATCACAAAAACCGGGTGGCCGCATGCATAGAGTAAAATAGAGTCAGCAGTTTCCGGCCCGATCCCTTTGACACTGAGTAAATTTTCTCTTGCCGAAGCCACATCATCTTCCAGAAACTGATCCAGATCACCACCATATTGTGAGTTGATCATATCCAGCAGGTTATGTAACCTCCCTGCTTTAAGATTATAATATCCGGAAGGCCTGATATATTCTGCCAGATGATCTATCGGCAATTGAAGCAATTGAAGATAACTCAGCAACCCTTCCCGCCGCAGGTTATGTATTGCTTTTGTAACATTTATCCAGTTTGTATTCTGAGTCAGAACCGCCCCCACCATTACCTCAAACGGAGTTTCTGCAGGCCACCAATCCTGTGATCCGAAATGGGCATAGAGTAAATCATATACCTCAATATACCTGTTACCTTGCCCAACCATTAGTCTGTATTATCCTTCTGTGCCTCAGCCTCCGGGTTATCTCCCAGACAGATCCCTATTTCACGTGCCGTCAATATTTTATCACTGCTGAGATCCACTTTTTTCCTCTTTTTAATGGCATCAGCAATTGGTACAGCCACCATTTGAGAATCCTTCAACGCTACCATATGGTCAAAATTCCTCTCTTCCACAAGACGAACAGCTGCGGCCCCAAAACGCAGGGCTAACAGACGGTCAAAAGTGGTTGGCGACCCACCTCGCTGCAAGTGTCCAAGCACAAGTGTTCGGGAGTCTTTGTCGGTTCGTTTTCGTACCTCCGAAGCAACCCATTCCCCCACTCCGCCAAGGATCATCTCATCACGTCCTATCTCCCCATGCCCTTTATTAAAAACCTGTCCATCTTTTGTCACCGCGCCCTCAGCGGCCACAACAATGGCATAATCTTTGTCCCGCAACTCGTTATCAGCAATTTTATTACACACCTCTTCCATATCAAAAGGAATCTCCGGAAGAAGAATAACATCAGCACCACCAGAAATACCTGAATAGAGGGCTATCCAGCCAGAGTCACGGCCCATAACTTCGACAACAAATACTCTGTCATGGGATTTTGCGGTTGAGTGTAGTTTATCCAGAGCGTCAGTTGCGGTGGAAACAGCTGTATCAAAACCAAAGGTTCTGCTGGTCATTTCCAAATCATTGTCTATGGTTTTGGGTACCCCTATCACCGGCATCCCTTTTTGTGCAAAACGGTGAGCAATATCGAGGCTGCCGTCTCCACCAATGGCAATATGACAATCGAATCCCATTCGCTCAAAATTACGAAGAATCTTATCTGAAATATCAATTATCTGAATCTCACCAGCGAGATTTTCCACTGGCCTGCTAAAAGGATTTCCTTTATTGGTTGACCCCAAGATGGTACCGCCGGTGGAATAAATACCTTCAACATCTCTAAGTGTCAGGCGAACCATCTCATCAATATCAAGAAATCCGGCATAGCCGCTTTTACTTCCGTACACTTCCCATCCTTTACGATAACACGCGTGAACCACCGAATAGATTACTGCATTCAACCCCGGCGCATCTCCACCACCTGTTGATATGACAATTTTTTTCATACTTAAACCTCTTCTTTATTCTCGTCAAAATTCTGATTTTTAATATGAAATTTCCTCAACCCTTTATAGGATTATCTTTATCTGATGCAGAACTATAAACCAGATACAGAACTGTACAATAAAAGAATATAAAACCGGTGTCACTTTTTGACTCAGCCATCTATAGCTTCGGTCAACCTTTTTACGAGTTTATCAAACATGGTTCTATTCAAGGAAAAGCTTGAATATTTTAAACTTCGTATTATTTTTACATGAGACGGATTGACTAATGAGTGACACTACCTTACTTTGTAGTCAAATATAAATACTACTCACCAGGGGTAAGGATACGTTCTGATATAAGTATTTAGTACCTTACTCCTGAAAGCTTGTAATAAAAAACAAGAAACTAAGGAGTGTATTTTGAAAATATGTGGTCACATATACTTTCAAGGTACTTATCCCGTTCATCGGGGTTAGTGCCTTACTCCTGAACTTCTGTAAGAGAAAACAGGTAAGCGTAGACTCCGAGAAGTCGAGAAAGGTCGTTTAAAATTGTATGGTCGAATATACTTCCATACCACTTATCCAAGCATTCTAAAATTCCGATTAATTCGGGTTAATAATTAATATTTTACAGGAGGCGTTTCATGTCTGAATTTAATGTGACAGATTTAGCTGTTGATAAACTAAAAGAATACATAGAGCAGAATAAGATTGATTCTGCATTACGCATAGCCCTCATGCAGGGTGGCTGAGCAGGCCCATCTCTGGGACTGGCTCTGGATGAGCCAAAAGAAAATGATAAAATATTCGAAAATGATTCTCTAAAGTTTCTGGTAGAGGACAGCCTTTTAACTACATGCGGTGGAATCACTGTAGATTTCGTCGACGCGGGCCCACGTTCCGGTTTTGGTATTACTTCAGTTAACCCGATAAATGGCGGTGGCGGTTGCAGTTCCGGTTCATGTGATTCAGGCGGTTGCGGATGATCTGGGCAGTTTAATCAGCTCGAATAGATCAAACCGTTTTAAATACCCTGACTCAGTTTAAGCAAATATTTTTTCAAAATTGATTTGCTTCCTGCAAGTGAAAAAAATCGGCGAGCTTCAATAAGAGGCCTGCCGATTTTTTTTATTTAACTTATTGTGTCAAAATATTGACACATCCCTTCTCCATCCTTATATTTCCTCCCATAATCAAATTTATCACTGTATTACAAACACTACATTCAGCTTTTCATATAACGGCTAACAGGAGGAGAGAAAATGCAATTTGATAAATTCACTCACAAATCCCAGGAAGCAATTCAAGCAGCACAGCAACTTGCCCAAAGCGGTAATCATCAGGAGATTGGAGTTGCGCATCTGATCAAAACCATTTTGCTGCAACCTGATGGCATAGTTGTACCGGTTCTCCAAAAACTCGGAGTCGAGCCATCACTGGTGCTCAGCGATATAAATCAATTATTAGACGATATTCCACAGGTTTCCGGTCAAGGAGCCGGCCAGAGCTATGCCTCTCAAAATCTAAAAGCTTTATTTGACACCTCTATAACTGTTGCTCAACAGATGCAGGACGAGTTTGTCAGTCAGGAGCATCTCTTTCTGGCAGCTCAGCGGAACAAGAAGGGCAACATTCAGAGTATCCTCACCAATCGTGGCATTGATGAGAACAATTTTCTTCAGGCACTGTCGGAGATACGAGGTAGCCATAGAGTCACCGACCAGTATCCTGAAGAAAAATATCAGGCCCTGGAAAAATACGGGCGCAACCTGACCGACATCGCAAGACAGGGGAAAATTGATCCGGTTATCGGTCGGGATGAGGAGATTCGCAGAATCATTCAGGTTCTCTCAAGAAGAACTAAAAATAATCCCATCCTAATAGGTGAGCCTGGTGTCGGTAAAACAGCTATTGCCGAGGGACTGGCTCAGCGGATCATCAATGGCGATGTTCCTTCGA
>JAUVON010000060.1 GCA_030599175.1 Desulfobulbaceae bacterium
ACCAGCCATTGTCAGGGTTGTGATACGTGACTCGCTCAACAATACCCTTCAGCTTTTCAGTGATTATTACCATGGGCTACACACTGTTATCCCCCTCTCTGTCTCAAAGTTAAGATAATCTCCCGCCGCTGGAATATCAGTGATTAATTTCCAGGATTGGCATATAGTCTACACATGATACTGACTCTCATCACAATATTCAGCTCATCTTTTCTGATAGCCCTATCAGGAGCCTTGATGCCTGGCCCTCTACTGACTGTAACGGTTAGTGAGAGCACACACAGAGGTGCGATAGCCGGACCTCTGGTGATTCTCGGCCATGGCATTCTCGAATTATCACTCATAACCGCCCTGCTTCTGGGGATGGCACCGCTGCTTCAGCGAAATGACGTATTTATCTTTATATCACTTGTTGGTGGCAGCATCCTGCTGTGGATGGCTTTTTCCATGTTCAGGAGCCTGCCTGGACTCAGCCTGGAAATTTCCCCGGATGATGGAAAAAGAAGAAACCTGATAATCACCGGCATCCTGTTCAGCCTGGCAAATCCTTACTGGCTGATATGGTGGGCATCCATCGGAATTGGCTACATTTTACACTCCGTTAAATATGGTATCATCGGGGTTGCAGCTTTTTTTCTTGGTCACATTCTGGCGGATCTGGCCTGGTATACGCTGATTTCTTTTGGGGTGGCCAAAGGAAGGCGGTTTTTCAGCGATATATTTTACAAACGGCTCATAGGATGTTGCGCATCCTTTCTGGTGATCTTCTCCTGTTACTTTTTTTACAGCGGTATCGAGAAAATATTATAGTTTTTCGAATCTATCCAGTCATGCAGCTTTCCTATATTGAACAGGTGACTCCCCCGTCCACCTTTTAAAAGATCTCGAGAAGGTACTCAACTCGGCAAACCCCAGAAGAAAAGCAACCTCCGTCAGATCATTTTTGCTATCCCGAACATACTGTTTGGCAATTTCCATACGTGTTTCATTAAGCAGAGAAATAAATGTTGTTCCCTCTAACTGCAATAAACGCTGCAATTTCCGGGTACTGAAATAAAGTTCCCTCGCCACATTTTCCACCGTGGCATCTCCAGATGGGAGGTGCTCTGCAATTATTTTTTTGATTCTTACCACCAGGGTCTCATTATTCAAGGTACCAATATATCTAGTCATCGCCTGATCATTAAATGCCGCCAGTTCCTCATTGCCGCTTGGCAGGACAACATCCACCACATCCAGCGGCAGAGCCAGACAGCTGGCTGGGGAGTCGAAGGTTACCGGTGACTTGAAGAACTCATAATATTTGGCGGCACATCCTGGACGGCTATGGGTAAGACTCACCGAGACAGGAGAAAGATCCCGCTGGAAGTTGACCCGCAGTACACTCATGATCCAGGCAAGAGCAGCATCCTCCCGTCCTCTTGAATAGAATCCTTCATCCTTATACTTAAGGGTGAAGACTAGCGTTCCCTTATCTTCGTCTTCATGGAGTTCTCCAAAATGAGCATCGGAGATAACACGGTGAAACCGAATGAGTCGTTCAAGCGTGATTCGCAAACTCGTACTCAAAAGCATGGCATATCCAAGAGTACCAAAATGTGATGGATGCCAGTTTGTCGCTGCAGTGAGCCCAAAGCAGGGGTCTTTAATCTGTCTTTCCATTTCTTCCCAAAGATCAGCAATTTTTTGCATGGAATATCTTTCCCCCGATTGATACATACGAGCAGGATCAAGTTGTACTTTTTTAAAGACAACAGCTGGGTCATGGTTGTATTTTTCAAGCATATTCCAGAGTACCAGCTGGACACTTGCCAATTTTGTCAGAGACATTGTTTTTCCTCATTGATGAACTCGTAAAAAGGATAACACACCAGAGAACTACCGATCATTATAGCGAAGTTGTCGCAAAGTGACAAGATAGATCTCCCTATCAAATTGCCTCTGTAGTCTCAATAATCAGCTGATATCAATATATATAACTCGAACATCGAATAACTTAACAATAATAGAATTGTCGTAAACTGGCAATTTTTTTGGCGCGCAATGCCAAGCGCTCATTCTAAAGAATAACTATATTTCTGATCGAAGATAACCCGATTAATCAGAATTTTCAGAATGGTTGGATAATTTCCTTCACGAAATTCTCTCAAAAAAACAATAGAGGAGCATGCCATGAAACTACAATCTAAAGAGGATACAGTCATCATGCCCAGCAGGGCTCCACAGGATAATGCGGTCATCGACTTTGTCAGTGAACTGCTGGCAATGACACTTGCAGAACAAGATGAAGAGATGATTATCAAAGCCCAGTCACAGGATTTTCTTTATGACGCGGGAACCGGCATAAAGACAACCGCATCATTAAAAACTGTGATTAACTGCGAAGATGTTGCATCAGACAACAAAATAGAAATCACACTTTCCGGCACAGTCACCAACCTACAGGGACAAAAAGAGACATTCACCCTGTTCTTCTTCACTTGGCTGGATAAAACTGCAAATATTTCCCATAGCCATAACGGTGGGATGAATCTCAGGAAAAGGTATCTGCTGATACAATTTGAAAATTCATCAGAGCTGTTTGATTCTGTCTTCGAGCTGAACCTCTATCGAAAAGATTCTGCCGGTCAACAACACTCTCTTGGCCAGGGAAGAGGATATCTGCTATTTGGCAACGACCCGGATAATAAAATGAATTGAAGAAAATGATAAAGAGGTATTTTAAACTGCCTTTCCAGATCGCAAATATTAAAAGCGATATAGTTCAAAAGACAATCCGGTAAAAAATTCCATGAAATCAATTGAACGTGAAGATTGCCTACTAACCAGAGATGAACATAGAAATCCTCGCCTTAGTCCAAGAAATTATCAGCAAAGCCAGATAAGAGAAATTGTGCAAAACCTACCAGATCAGTCTCTTATCTCAACCCTGGTGCGTAAATATATAAACATCCCCCCACCTTCAAAAAGATAAGCTAAAACTAGAGTCGCCTCCATTGGTAAATAAATCCAGCCGATATAACTATATCGGCATAGTCATATTTGATAAACTCGTAAAAACCTCCCTGCTCCGTCATTCCCGCGCAGGCGGGAATCCAGAACGTATTGAAATGACAGGATTCCCGCCTGCGCGGGAATGACGAAATGGCGAAATATTTAAGTTTTTACGACGCCATCATATTTTACAACAAGCACAATAGAATAGTACTCTATTCATCAATAAGTCAGCGACAGTCCCACGCCGACTTCCTTTATTTCAACAACTTCCGAAAGCGCAATTTTTGATTTCAGATCAGTACAGTGGCAGGCATGAATCCGCTTCAGACCAAGTTTGTTAAAATAATCCAGCGTTCCCTGAAGTTGTTTTTCCGAAGGGTTCTGCAAATGCAGTCCACCAACAACATCATTTATCCGATTTTCAGCACAGACCATTTTAGCATACTCGATAATATTGCAGATACCGGCATGGGAGCAGCCGGTTATAATCACCAGCCCATCTTCAGATTTATAGGCCAGTGCCGAATCTTCAATTACCCAATCCCCTTCATCCGACCCATCTTTTTTACCAAACCGTATCATCGATTCAAAGTCATTCTCCCTGGGGATCTGCCCTAAAAAGACTAGTCGGTCACTCAACCAGCGTGGTTGATCAGTGAGTTCCAGCTGAAAATGTTTGGCCAGCTTGTCCTTTGACATCAAAGAGCCAAACTCACCAAATCCATCTTCTGTTACACTGATAAATGTCTGGCTATGTGCTACCAGGGCTGGTTTTGAATGTGGTATTCCGGCAATTTTCAGCTCTGAATAATATCTGATCAACGGTTCCAGCCCCCAGGTATGATCGAGATGGCTATGGGACAGCACAAGGTAATCCAGGTGAGTCAAATCAAGACCCATTTTCAGTGCGTTACGAATAAAAATATCTGAATAACCGGTGTCAAATAAACTGCGGCTATCATCACCTTCTATTAAAACCGAAAATCCCGGCTCGGCCAGGTAATACTGATCTATCAATGTGTTGTTATCTACTAAAATATGTACTTTCATTCCATTCCTCACTTTTCTGTAAATTCAATCAATAGATTATTTCCACAACCGGCACCTCCCAGCTCTCTCCATGACACCGGTTGCTAAATGAAGTATCTCTAATATCCGTCTTGAATCTGCGCACAAGGGCGACAACTCTGATCTCCTGAATCATATCGAGCTGGTCTGCCCACTCAACCCTCGCTGTCTGCGACAGACGAGCAACAGAAATACCATCCCCGTTCAACAGCTCAATATTGTCGTTTCGTATCTGTGCTTTCAGCAGATCACCGCTCTTTAATTGTTCCAGAGCCTTCCTGACGGGATGGTGTTCTTTTTTTAAGCCACTGAAGTCGATAAAAAGATCTTTCATACCCAACAGCCTGTACCGTTTTTCTGTAAATTTCTTCCCTGGAACAGACTCTTTTTTTCTGCACACCAGGTAATCCCCTGCAAGTACTTCCGTATGAGGATTCCGTCGATTTTCAAGTGAGAAGAGATGCAATGTCTGCCGCGCTCTCGACATCGCAACATAGTAGAGCCTGCGCTCCTCCTCCATCTCAGACTCCTGCAATTCCTGCCAGCTGTCCCCGAGAATAAAAACATGATCAAACTCTAGCCCTTTAACGGAGTGCGCGGTGGAGAGGAAAACACCGTTGCCAAGATTTTGGGATCGACCCTGATCAGAGAGCATTTCATAAAAATAGTCTTCTATCAACGGTACAGGCTGGGGAATATTACCTGTTTCTTCTCTCCATTCACCTATCAGCCGGCGCAAATTAGTTTGCCACAGGTTGTCATCAAGTGCATTTTCAGGGAGCAGATCCAGCAGTGAATCCGCCGTTTTCATCTCCAGCCGATGCTCTCGCAGATATTCCAGTAACAGGACATTCTCCCGAATCTTTGTTAAACCCGGAAAACCACTGCTCCGCCCCCAGCTCAGGGTAACTGCCATATCCGCCTCATCGAAAGCCGAACGAACAAGATCGAGATCTTTCCATTCCCGGGCCAGGATTGCACAATTGCCAAGATTAAATTCACTGTCAAGCCCCTGCAGACGGCATATTTCCTTTAAAAGAAAACCGGCCTGCTGCCGCTGGTCAACAACTTCAATTCGCTGCACGCACCCTTTAGCTATCGGATCACTGAGTTGCCAGTTGCCGCCTGGAGGTAAGAGTTGCCTTGCCTGATTCACCTTGATTGGATAATCAGTCTTCATTCTATCGGAGTTGAAGGAAATCAGCATATTTGCAGCGGCAATGATATTTGGAGTAGATCTGTAATTCTCAATAAGGTAATGAATCTGTGCATCATAATCCTTATGAAACTTTCGGATAAAACCTACATTTGCCCCTCTGAAGCGGTAGATATTCTGGTCGTCATCTCCCACTGCCAGGATGGCCATCTTCTGATCACTCTCTTTCTGCGTCCTGCCGGCCAAAAGCGATACAAGTTCATATTGTTCTTCATCTATATCCTGATATTCATCCACCAGGATATGACTGAACCTGCCGATCAGCATATCACGAGGATCTGCATCCCCAAAGCCGATGACATCGCTCTCTCCCTTGAGCAGCCTGATAGCATCCTGAATCACTTTTGAGAAGTCGATTATGTCATTCCGACTCGACCCACTGACAGGCACAAGGGATTTGCCGGTCAATCGTAAGGCCAATCCATGAAAGGTAAGTGTGGTGACTCCAAGCATATCGTTGCCAACCAGGTCACGAAGCCTCTGACGCAGATTCATAACCGCACCGCGATTAAAACAGAGTATCAGAATTGCCCTTGCCTTTACCCGCTTTACCCTCAGCAGAAAAGAGGCCCGATGTGCCACCACCCTGGTCTTGCCGGCACCGGGACCGGCCAGAACCAGCATGTTTTTCTCAATAGGTGCAGCTACAATCTTTTCCTGACTTTCATTTTTCAAGTCATCAACGATGCGGGAATATGACTGCTCACTGGTCGCCCTCTCCAGAAATTTTTTCTTACCGGGAAAGAACCGCTTAACAAAATCTTCCTTCTCGTCATTAAAATAGGAACCGACAAGAGCCATTGCCGTGCTCAATTTCTCCAGCGCCTGCCTGGCATATTCGTTCATCACATGGATCTGAAAGTTCCTTTCCAGGTAGTGGGTGTCAAGTGGTGCGAAATCCGCCTTCGAATATCTTCTCCCCCTGGCCTCGGGGTTGATGGTAATCGTCATGGCCTGTCGAAAAACAGCCAGACCATGCTGCAGATCAATAACAATCTGCTCATGCATAAAGGTCAGCGCCCGTTCTGCAGCAGCAAGTGGATCTTTTAATAGAGGCAGTAAAAGCAGATCTCTGCGCAGACCGTCAACTATCTGCTCCAGGGTAAACTCAACCAGCAGATTGGCGTTGGGCCGGGCAGCAGGATCAATCGTGCCGAGTATAACCTGCAGAGTCACATGGGCAGCCTGCTGCCTGATCTGTACCGTTCTGTTCAGTAATTCCCAGTCCCGATGCAGCAGAATAGTAAACCTGTTATTACCCCTTGCCTTAATACTGATACTCCCCTTCTGCCCTGCCAACCCTTTGCCGTCACGACTCAGCCCATAGAGAATCAGTTTCAGGCTATGGGGGGTGGCATACTCATAGCCGAGCTCGATCAGCTGCTGATTGACCTGTCGCAGATCAAGCTCCAGCGGAGTCTCTATATCAACATCGGGTGCCCTTTCACCCAGAACTTTCAAGAAATCATTCTCCAGTGCACAGATACGCTGCAGCTGTTTCTCTGAGCTTTTCTTCACCTTATAACGGACATAAGCGGTAAGTGTGGTCTCTTTGGAAAGCAGTCCCTGGACTGCCATATCATCTAAAGTCCGGAGGACTCGCTGTGCCTCTGTCAAAGTATCTCTATCCTGTTCACAGGGGGAAAAAGAAGAGAGGCTGGCAAGCTCATCTGCACTGACCCCCTGAGTTCCCCTCTGCTCCATAAAAACAGAGAGAATACCCAGCCAGCGCTCCCTCTGTCTGGCCGAGAGATCAAGCCGACCAATTTTTTCCACCGCTTCCTGCATATTCTTTACAAGCAGTTTGCCCTGAAAGACACGGGTGTTATTTTCATTTCGCTCAAGATATCCCGCTCTTTCAAGCCAGGAGACGGCTGTTCGCACCCTGGTCTCTGAATCAGAATGTTCATCGGGGTCCAGCTCCACCATATCCATACGAAGAAGTTCACCCGCTGTAAGCACGATTGGAGCATCCCCTTTTGCACCATAACGAATACCGCGAAGGAGCTGGGCAATCTCCCTCCTGGTCAAACGGGACATACTGCTCAGCCGAAACTGACTCTCGATATCCTGTTCGGTAAAGATAAGAATGCATTCAGCTGCATCACGATCTCTTCCCGCCCGCCCTGCCTCCTGCAGATAGTTTTCCAGAGAGCCCGGAATATCCGCATGAATAACCAACCGCACATCATCCTTGTCGATACCCATGCCAAAGGCGTTGGTGGCACAGATAACAGGTGTTGTCCCTTCGATAAAATTGTCCTGGATGCGCTTTTTCAAAGAAGGTTCAAGACCGGCATGAAACGCTTCTGCCGTATATCCGGAAGCTTGCAGAAACTCAGCTATATTTTCCGTACCTTTCCTGCTTGCACAATAGATAACAACACTTCCACCCTCCCTGTAACGGGCCCGGAGCAGCTCCAGAATTGTCTGCTTCTTCTCATATTTTTCAACGGGCCAGACCTCATAGTGCAAATTGGTTCGCTCGTGCCCTCCCTCAAACAGGGTGACCCGCAACCCCAACTCACTCTGAATGATATCCGTTATTTCAGCTTTAACATCCTTCTTTGCAGTGGCGGTAAAACACTGAACTGGAGGGATCCTGGTTTTTTCGTTTAGGGCGAATTCCCGGATAAAACGGATTGAGTAGAGGTAGTCCGGCCTGAAATCATGTCCCCATTTGGAGAGACAATGCGCTTCATCAAATATCCAGGCACCGATCTCACGCTGGCTTATGGTACTGACAAAAGAAAAATTGCGCAGCTGCTCAGGGGAGATATAGAGGATTCCAATATCGCCGGAACGTATCCCCTCCAGCACCTCACCCCGCTCCGGCATCGTTAACAGACCGTAAAGCGCTGCCGCGATCTTTGTCCCGGTCTGTTTTGAAAAATTATCCACCTGATCCTTCATCAGAGCCTGCAGGGGAGATATAACGATGGTCAACAGATTACGGTACTGATAGCGCATCAGGGCAGGAAGCAGAAAACAGAGTGATTTGCCAGCCCCCGTCGGCAACGTGGCAAAAAGAGTCGTGTTCCGCGCACCGGCCTCGACGATCTCTTCCTGCAGACTTCTCCCTTCTTCGGTGGCTGGTTCTGCTCTGAAATCGTTAAAGCCAAAAAAATTGTGCAAAAACAATTTTGGATTATGAGATTTACGACAGTAATTGCACTGGGAATCTCCGCAGGGGTTTTCCCGCAGTTGATGCAGAATGACTGAAACTTCCGGGAACCTGTGCCTGACCCAGGGAGGCAATATCGAATTTCCGCCCGCCACCGTCAGCCATGCGGTCACATAAGCCAGGGGCGGCTGAACCATTTCACCTGCAACAAGTTGATTAACAAGGTTTTTTAATCCATTTATGCAACCATGCTTTTCGACCAGCCGAAAAAAAGATCTGTGCAGTTCATCACTTTCCAGCAATGGAATTCCCATGGCACCAAGAGCATCCGCAGTGCCTGCAAGAATGTTGTCTTTCTGTAAAAAACTTCTATAAAGTGACAGGACATCCTTATTCCCCGCTATCTGCATGCTAAAAGCATCCCACTGTTCAGAAAAAACTCTCCCTGCCAGGAGAGCATCTTCGCAGGGGTTGTTCACACTGTCCCGAACAAGCTTATAGTCCTTTACAAGGCGATGATAGGGATTTTCAGGATAGGCGAGAGGGGAAAGGTAAAGCGTGTCTATGGCCGGCTTGCTTAAAATTCGTAAAGAAGGGGCAAAGTTCTTCAGGCGGGGAATATCATGTCTAAGGATATTGTGGCCCAGAATAAACGAGGCCGCGGAACCAAAATCATCAAAGGATTGAAGTTGTTCGCTGCTGATCTCTTTGCCGGAGTTGATATGAAATTTTTCACCCCGAAAAACAGCCCCGACAGAATAGATCCTGTTCTGCTCATTAATCTCAATATCAAAGAGCAGACACTGCTGCAAAAACTCCTTGCACTCGAAATATCCCACCACGGGATTATCAATATTCCGAAATTTTAGAGGCAAAGATCCCGGTTATAAATTCAGCATGATCTTTATTTAAATTCTCAAACACCATGCCTGTTTTATATTTACCGTCGGCTTCCTGAACATTTTTCACTTTCACTTTTGAAACTATCTTCTGTTGTCCCAGAAAAAACCCCACCATTAACGGCTTCTCTTTTTCCAGCCTGGAGTCCAATTTAACAGCCAAACCCGCCGGAGTTAAATCAACCAGGTATCCTTTTCCCTCAAAATCATTTGCCACAACCTTGACAGGGATATTTTTGACCTCAAGAACCGAATGCAGCTCCGTATCCGTCATCCTTTCGTGCGCCCTCTTACCTAATGGATTGTCCGGTTCATACTCCCAGTCAACTTTTAAATCTTCCAGTGAAGGGATATCATCCCAGCTCGCCTTTTTTTCGCTCATAATCAAATTGTTGTAAAATTAATTATCTGTATTCCTCTGCCCAACGAAAACTTCTGCAGTTATTATACCAGAATTTAACCTGAAAATCATATTATTCAGCTGCTCCAGGTACAATGCCCCAGACCCTTCCCTGAGCCTTCCCATAGTAGTGATAATGGTCACGAGCGCCGAGCACACCCATGCTCCCCTCCCTGCCCCAGATATCACTCTCTGCCACATCCTGATAACGATGCCAATAGGCCTCGGCCAGTTCTTTTTCCCCACCCGGGTGGGGTGACTGTATAATCGGCGCAAAAAGCCTGCCTTCATGTTTGCCGTACCGGCGGTAATGGACACGAGGCCCCCGTATACCCATGGGGCTGTTTTCACCCCAGAAGTCATTTTTTCGAACATCAGGGTAACGAAACCAGTAGGCTTCGGCCAGCATCTTTTCCTCCACCATGGTGGTATCCGGTTCCCGGGCCATTTTATGGGGAGAGCCCTGATCTTCTGCTCCGGCACTGTCCCAGGCAGGGGACCTGACGAAATTCTGCAGCCACAGCAGAAGAGTCAGACTGCATACTACAATTACGACTGCGGGGCGCAGCCACTCACTCCAACCGCCGCCTGAAATACTAACCAAAAGGAATCGACGCAACATTAATCACCACCGGATAGCAGAGCAGGAGGAAGGAGAGCCAGCTGATAACAACCAGTCCATGTCGGGACGATGGAGCAAAACATGGCCTATACAAGAGCCAGAATACCAGACCACCGGTAAGGGGCAGCATGGGCCAATAGGGAATCAGATCATAGCGATATGCTGTCAATGGAACAACCAGTGCCGGAACTGCAATTACCAGCCATAGTATATAGAGTACTAGAGCAGCCGAAAACGACCTTATTTTATTTCCGGTCGAGGATTGCAGATTATCCGAAAACAGATCCGAACCATGCCAGATTAAAGCCCCTCCGGCTGCAGAGATCCCATTGACCGCCATATCCCGTAGACCATAGGTCCGTAATGGATGTATTCCCTGCAGCAGTTCATCATGAACTCCGAAAACGGCAGTAGCCAGGAAAGAGAACAATAGCAGGTTCTTTTCCTGCAGTTTCCAGGACATACCATATCGAACCACAAGCGACAAAAAGAGATACTCAACAACGTGGATGCGCTTCACTGCATAACGCATATCAGAAACCAGGAGGGCCAGCAGGCAGAGTCCGACACCGGCCCCCACATATGCCCATTGAATAGAGATACCTTTGCCGCGCAGATGAACAACAAATAGAACTATTCCGGTCAAAACCAGGAATGTTACTGCAACGGGCAGTAAATTCATAGTTCCCCGACCAAGCAGCCGGTCAAGCCAGGACCAGACGGCGAAGAGGTTGACATAAGAGACAACCAGAAGGCCGCAGACCAGGTAGTGGAGGAAAGATCGCAATCGGCTCATTTTTAAAACTGACATACTCGTAAAAA
>JAUVON010000055.1 GCA_030599175.1 Desulfobulbaceae bacterium
CATTTCGCATATCCCATGATACTGCTGATCCTGTCGGTTTTGTCATTGGAAAAGATAAACTTTCCCAGGGGAACTGTACCGATACCTGTAAATAGTCTCATATCATGGAGAGAAGACTGACCGGATGTAACGGACTTATCCTTGAATTCAATCATAATCCGGAGATGTTAAAAAATGGACCTTATCCTTTATCGCTGCAGCAGCGGGTACGGTCCAGTCAGGGGCATTTGTCAAATGAGGATGGGGCGGCCTTCTTAAAGAAAGTTCTCTCCGACCAGCTGCAGATGATTGTTCTTGCACACTTAAGTGATACAAACAATACTCCCGAGCTGGCTGCAATTGAGGCGGAAAGAATCCTTTCAAATGGCAGGGCGTCAGAAATGATAATTGCCTCTCAAAACAGGCCTACACCGCTTATTACCCTGTCTTGAATATAATCCTTTTATCTTTTTGTCTTTTTGGGTTGGCTTTGTAGAGGATGAGAGTTTTGCCGATAAGCTGGACGAGTGCACTTGCCGTTTGATCGGGAATGAGTTGTGCGGCCTCTGTTTTTTTCACTTCACTGTTATTGCCGATCTTGACTTTAATCAGCTCATGGTGGAGAAGTTCCGTCTCGATGGTCTGAAGTAGTCCTTCGGTTAAACCTTCTTTACCGATTTTGACAACAGGTGAGAGGGGGTGGGCCAACCCCTTTAAATATTTCTTCTGTTTTATAGTCAGCTCTTGAGCAGGGTCTGGTTTTTCATCCGACATTTATTAGATATCCTTGTGTTGGGGGCTGTAGAGTTATGTTTTTATAAGATTATTTATCCGACAAGATTCTTGAAAATTTCATATCCTCCTACCCACGTTCCTATTGCAGAGCCAAGCCCGGTCAATAGAAAGACTAAAAATACCCTGAGCAGTTTGTTCTTCCACCAGCCCTTCAGGGTGGCAATATCGTCCCCGGCAGATTCAAATTCTTTAACCACAGGGGGGCGGGTCATCACCTGGATAAAGGCTGTAACATATCCCGCCCCGATAACCGGGGTCAGGCTGGTAAGCGGTGCTGAGGCAAAGGCACCAATTGTGGTCAGTGGGTGAGCAAAAGCCAGTAACGCGCCAATGGCTGCGGGGATACCATTTGCCAATATCCAGAAAAGTACGTTGGCTCCGGCATCGGAGACTCCCTTTTGCATTCCTATAACCATGATTGAGCCGATAATGAGAAGCGGTATAGCCCAGCCTAAAAGTTTGAACCCTTTCGAAACCGGAGGAATTTTGGAAATTTCACTAATCTGATCCCGATTATCGACGTGGATCTGTTTTTTCATCCCTGCAACATGACCGGCTCCGACAACCGCTACAATTCGTTTACCGGGGGATGTTTTGATCTTTTCGATCAGGAAGATATCTCTCTCATCAATGAGAACTCTCTTCAAATCGGGCAGGGTTTCACCCATTTCATCCATAAGCTCTGAGAGAACATCCTTCTGTTTAAGTTCTGCGAGCTTTTCTTCTGTAATTTCTTCTTTGTCGAAGAGGCTTACAAGTAATGAGGAGAGCAGGTAGCCTTTTTTGAGAAAAGATGTTGACTTCCAGGCCCGGCGCAGGGTGATGCGAACATCTCTATCACACAGCGAAATCGGGATCTGATATTGGTTTGCCGTTTCAGCTGCAGCAAGGAGCTCTGCACCGGGTTTAACTCCCAGCGTCCCACCCAGCCGTTTTTGATAGGATGCCATCAGAAGACTGACAAGAAGGGTTGAGAGCTGTTTGTTTTTGATAATTATTTTGAGATCAAGAGATTGCCATTGCTTCTTCTGGGAAAGCGCCTGGTACCTCTGGTCATCAAGTTCAAGGCAGACACAATCGGGCTGCTCCTGCTCTATTACAGATTTGACAAGATCTACAGACTCCTGGGAAATGTGAGCTGTTCCCACAAGGATAATTGTTTTATCATCACTCTGCAGCACATGAACATCGCTGCTGTATTCGTTGGCAGGAAAAGGTGAATCTGTCATGTTATATTTTTAATAATCTAACCCGAATAAATCGGAATTTTAGAATGCTTGGATAAGTGCCATGAAAGTATATTCAACCATATAATTTTAAACGACCTTCCCCGATTGCTTGTTTTTTTATTGCAGAAGTTCTGGAGTAAGGCACTAACCCGAATAAGCCGGAATTTTTTTTAAACTGTTTGTCAGCAGGCGCAGCCCGAACAGAAATTTTCTGCAAGATAGGCATCATTAAGGTGGTTGTCATCTTAAAAGTTCGTATAAGGGGAGAGTCGGGAGGGTAGCAGTCCGTTTAAAAGGGTTCTGGGGAGTTAGTACCTTATTCCTGAACTTCTGTCATAAAAACCAAGGAACCAAGGAGTATATTTTGAAATTATGCTGTTCAATTTACTTTCAAGGTACTTATCCAGCGAGACTGAAAGTTTTCCGACTAGTCGGGTTATACTTTTTTAATTTTTAGTTTCAGTCTGCTTCCAGGATGAATCAAATTGGATTTGAGGTTATTCCACTTTTTGATATCTGCTGTTGATGTTCTGAATTTTCTGGAAATTGTCCAGAGAGAATCCCCGTCCTGCACCTGGTACCATCTATATGGTTTCGAGGAGGCGCTGATATGAATCTTTTTCTTATCTGCACGTAAAGATGCAACTCTGCTCTTCTTTCCTGGTCGTTCCGGACTTGATGCTGCGACTGTAGAGTAGGCTGTTTGGGCCACATCAGCACGCTTTCCATTTCGATTTATATAAAGGGATAACTGCTGACCTGCACGAATCCTATGCACACTTGAAAGGCCATTCCATTCGACGATCATTCTTTCAGGGACGTTATACTTTTTTGCAATTTTAGAGACAGACTCCCCGGGTTTTATGCGATGGAGTACCAGGTTTTCATTAAATGCTGCTGTGGCATTTTTCGATCCTGCAGGCAATAGCTGATAGGTAACTGTAGTGTAGGGAATTCTCAGATTTCGGCCCACAATGAGTTTGCTGCTGTGCAGGTTATTAACCTTGAGAATGGTTGTTTTGTTTACGCCGTACTTTCTACAGATTTTTGAGAGTGTATCACCTTTTTTTATCCTGTGGGATTTAAAATCGGTGCTGACCATTGAGTGTAGTCTTGTTAAATTCCTTTTTGCCAGAGCGGCGGAAGAGGGGGGGATGTTAATTGTGTAAGATGCTCTATTGAGTGGGGTTATACCTTTTCGAAGTTCCTGGTTCAGCTGTTTGATTTCCCTGGTGGTGCTGTTGCTGATCATTGCAACTGCACCCAGGCTCATGCCGGGGTGAACTTCAAGGCTGTCATACTGTAAAGGCTCCTCATATTGGATATCAAAAAAACCGTACTTTTCCGGATCTTTGGCAATAATAATTGCTGCAATCAATTTTGGTACATATCGTTTTGTTTCCATCTTCAGATACTTGTGGCTGGCCAGATCCCAGAAATTATCAACCTTGTATCGTTTCAGGCCGCCACGTATCTTCCCGGGTCCACCATTATAGGCAGCTACTGCTAGATGCCAGTCACCAAATGCATTGTAGAGATCAGAAAGGTAATGTACTGCTGCTTTGGTTGATTTTTCAGCATCTCGTCTCTCGTCAACATATTTATCTATCTTTAAATGATATTCCTTGCCTGTAGCGCTCATGAATTGCCAGAGACCGACAGCACGTGATCTGGAATAAGCACGGGGATAGAATGCACTTTCAATCATCGAAAGGTATACTAAATCGAGGGGCAGTCCAGCCCTGGCTAACTCTGCCTCCATGAGGGTCCGGTATTTTGTCGATCGTTCAAGCCATTGGTTGAATTGTCTTCTCTGCTTGTTCTGGAAAAGATCGAGGTACATATTAACCTGTTTATTCATCACAACAGGAAAATCGTAGCGCACATCTTCCCTGGGTGAAACAGAGACAGCAGTATTTTCTATATTCCAGAGTCCGGTCTTTCCAAGGGCGATAAGCTCTTCGTCAAGGCACATTCCGGATTCAGTTTCTACAAGTTGCAGATCAGAATCATTTTCCTCGTCTGTTTCATAAATTATGGGTTCGGGAAGTTCGGGAAGAGTGGTTACAGTGGGTCTGTCGGCGCAGCTGGACAACATGATAGTTGCACAGAAAAAGAGCACAAGTTTGATAAAAGTATTGAAGGTATAGTTCATAACGGGTACACCCTAGCCGAAGCTGCTATAAAAAGCCAGAGGTGACGATAAGCTTCTCTCCATAAAAGTCTGTTGAGATATCTCATATAACTTTGTACATTCATGCCAGCCTGAACTGACAATAGAGTCGTAGTCTATTAAAACTGAACGTGCTTCCCGGTCTCAACCTTCCATTTAAACATATATTTCGATGTTGAAAAAGTTTTTTCTTTTCTTTATAGCCTTTTCAGTAATAGCCGGACTCTGTGTGGTCGGAGGGCTGTACTGGGCTGTTGTTCTTGAGCCGGGGGAGGAAATCAGGCTTGAAAACATACAGAGGATTCTCGGGAAGGAGAGTCATGTCTTCTATAGTGACGGCAGAACGAAACTGGGTGTGTTTTTCGATAAGGCACATCGTCAATACGTGCACTATTGTGATATCTCGGACGATTTTGTTTATGCACTGGTGGCCTCTGAAGACGATAGATTTTTTGAACATATGGGATTCGATATTGTCAGTATCATACGGGCAATGATCAGGAACATAGAGGCAGGTCGCGTTGTGCAGGGCGGAAGCACGCTTACCCAGCAGACTGCCAAAAATCTTTTCAGGAGAAATGCACGGTCCTATGAGGCCAAACTCAAGGAGTTGCTTTTCGCCTTAAGGCTCGAGTATCACTATACCAAAGAAGAGATTTTCGAATTCTATGCCAATCAGTTTTATGTATCCGGTAATGGTCACGGTCTTGGGGTTGCCGCCAGATATTACTTTGACAAAAAGTCATCGGAACTGACTCTTGTTGAATCAGCGTTTATTGCAGGCAGTGTTAAGCAGCCAAACTACTACAATCCATTTATAAAAAAATCAAAAGAAGCTGCAGATCTAGCGTATGCAAGAGCGAAAACTCGTTTAAAGTATGTTCTTGGCAAAATGAGAGATCTGGGGATGATTGATACCTATACGTATAATCAGGCTGTCTCTTCAGAAATTGATTTTAAACAGGGGAAAGTCGGTTTCTCTCTTGACTACGCGATGGAGATGGTAAAAGACGCCGTTTCTTCAAAGAAAGTTCTCGATGAACTTGCCGTTCACGGTATAACCAATGTTGCTACCTCAGGAGTGCGAGTTATCACCACTGTCGAGAAAGGGCTTCAGGACAAAACTCTTGCAATTCTCCGCAGTGAACTTTCCCGACTTGATGTCCGGATGCGTGGATACGAGAGAGAAGAGGTACAGACAGAACTTGCGGAGATCCAATATAAAGGCGATCGTGTGATTTTAAAGGGTGCATTTCTATTTGGCAATATAGATAAAATTGAGGGTAAGAATAAAGATATACAACTTACCATCTCCTTTGATAGTAAAATCGGTATGGGAGTTATCGATCATGCAGGTTTGCAGCGGATGTTGACTGCGAGAGTAAAATACCAGAGAGGGTTGTGGAGTAAATTAAAGAAAGGTGATTTGAAGCTGCTTCTCGAGGAGTTGAAGGTGGGGGATAAGGTCTGGGTTAGTGTACGGCAGACAGCTGCTGAAGAAACATCCGCTTTATTGAACCTTGAGCGGTACCCGAAAGTACAAGGAGGGGCCCTGGTTTTAAAAGCTGGAGCGATAAAAGCAATGGCAGGCGGGACGGAAAACAGATTTTACAATCGTGCTGTTTATGCCAAGAGAACAATGGGGTCAGCGTTTAAACCGTATGTTTATACAGCGGCTTTGCAGCTGGGATGGAATAGTACTGATCTGTTGAAAAATAGTAGAGAAATTTTTATATACCATGGTCAACCCTATTTCCCCAGGCCGGATCATAAGAGTCCCCACCAGTGGGTATCAATGAGTTGGGCAGGAGTCCATTCAGAAAATGTTGCCTCTGTCTGGCTTACAGCCCATCTCAGCGACCATCTTACGCCTGCTCAGTTTCGTGAAGTTGCAGAGCATCTTGAGCTGGCCCCAAAGGTGGTAGACGGTGAAGAGGAGCCATACAGAGCTTACAGGACAAGAGTCAGAGATAAATATGGCCTTGTTGTCAATCGGGCCGTTCTTTACGCTACTGCTTATGATCAGGCGGTAGAGAACCTGGAGACAGATTTTATTTTTGAAGGCATGGCCGATGAATACAAGGTACTTAGAGAACTTCATTTTGGTCTCAACTTCGATACATATACAGAATCACTGAATCTGGAATTAAGTGAAAATAAATCTTCTTTGAAAAAACATGAAATAGCCGAGATAGAACTTCGAAAAGAGATTTTGAGTAAATCTTATCTTCTCCTGGCATCGCTGAATAGTGACCTTCGCACATACATAACGGAAGTTGAGAATAGTGAAGGGAATTATGAGTACGACCCATTTACAATTCCACTCAGCACACTTTTTCTTAACCGGACGACCGGTGAGATGTCATTTCACAGAACAGGGGATTCACCTGAAGGTTTGAAAGTGGTTGACCGGGAACAATTGCAGGCATATTTGTTGAGGCTTGATACTCGGAATCGCTATCAGTTCTGGAAAAAGGTCAAGCTTGGTTCAATCCTCTCAGGTGCGGCCTTTGATATTCTCCAAAAGCAGGTTGAGTATGAATATAAAAAATTGCGGGAAGGTCTGCCGTACAGCTTTGAAACTCTGGCCAAAGTCAGAGATTTCCGCATCACGGTCGGCTTGCACTATTTGGTGAAGCTGGCAAAGGAACTTGGTATTAAGAGTGATCTTGAACCGGTTCTTTCCTTTCCTCTCGGTGCAAATGTTGTTACCTTACTCGAAAGCACCAGGATGTATGAGACACTGGCCAGTGGCAGAGTAATACAGCATGGAGAAACCGAACATGCAGGACATACTGCTCTGGAGGAGGGTTTCGATGAGGAGAGCAACAATTCCCTTGCCATTCTTGATCGTATAGAGTCGGCAGAGGGTGACATTCTCTATCAGTCCGACCCCCTAAACAGAAGGCTGCTGGACGAAAAGACACGGTTGACAGTCGGTCATATTCTGGAAAATATTGTGAAGTTCGGAACCGGACGAAAGGCTGATAAAAATGTAAGGTTGTCTGCCGATGAACTTGAGGAAAATAAGGAAATTGCTGGTCTAAATCTTAAAATTCCTCTCCTTGGCAAGACGGGTACGGCAAACAGATATACTAATGCTTCATTTTTTGGATACTTGCCGGGGGTTGCTGATGGTGGTGATGGGTTGACTGTAGAAAACGGGTATGCGGTTGGTGTCTATGTCGGCTTTGATAATAATATGGCGATGAAAAGGGGTAACAGCCGTATTACAGGAGCAACCGGGGCTTTACCTGCATGGAGTGAAATTGTAAATGAAATCCTGATTGAAGAAGATTATGCCGGCAGCCTTGACCCCGTTGATCTGTCGTTCTATGGTCTGGTACTCAAACGGAATAATCTTGGACAACTCAATGTTGCTGTTGACCCACAACAGGGAGGAAGAGTTCGTGAACCGGTGGAACTGGTTTCGGAGCTGTCCCGGTATCAGCCATCGATAATGACATTTGGTAAAAAAACTGAGGCCGGACGGTTTAAACCTGCGCGGAATTTTCAGCCATTCTGGAAATTATCAGCAGAGGCTCAGTGAGGAGAAGCTTTTGTCACGAATTGTTGTAATTTGATTTCAACTGTTAAAAAAATGACTGAGAGTTTATACTGGCACCCATGAATCCGTTTTCGATGCTTTGCAATTCTCTAACTGGACACTGCTGATAAAATCTCCATTTGAGTAATAATTATGAAAAGAACACTATTGTATGCTCTCCTTGCAGGATTGACTTTTAACCTGGGGGGGTGCGCTATGCCTGAGCAACCGCGAGTTGTGTCACCTCCTCCTTCTGTTACCCCGTCCCAACCGTCCCAGGTTGAAGCGGGGGACTCAGAGGCAGGAAAATCAGCACATCAATCTCGCTCCCTTGGAATTGAGAACGGCGAAGGGGTTGTTTTGGAAGAAGATCTTGAGGATAGTCTTCCCTCTATGATGTATGTTAACGACAGGATTTTTGAATATGGAAGAAAGCTTGATCGTTGGAAGGAGCTTGACCGACAATCTGTTGACCTTGAACTTGATCAGGAGGTAGTAGTAGAGATGGTGCAGTGTTTTCGCAGGTTGCAAACCGTAATGAACGGTTATAGCTCATTGCGGGGGGAAATGCTGCAGTTGCAGAAATTGGCTGCCACCGAAAAAATAAACAATGGTGAGATTCTGGATCTTCAGAAGAACGATATCGCTTTCCTTGAAAGTGCATGCGGCCGCCTGCTCGAAGACCCCGAAGGTCGCAGCGTAGGCTTGGATGGTCGGGAAGAGGGAACTGATCTCGCTCAACTGGAAAAACTGATAGAGAGACATGCTGAGAATGGTGAGCATGGAGAGGTAATTCAGGTTTGGATGCAAATTCCTGAGCATCAGGTTGGCCGTGTTCAGCTACGAACCAGGATCCTCTACGCAAATGGACTTATCTATCTGCATCAGGAAAAGAAAGCGGTTGAGATTTATCGACAGGTTGTTGAGCAGATGTCCGCCTCTAAAGAACAGGCTACAGATCTTGTTTCTCTGCGGAAAGTTCTGGCGGATCTTTATATTGCTTCCGGTAACTACAGAGAGGCTGAAATTCAGTATAAAAAAATCTCAGGAGATTATATCAGGCTCGGACGATTGGAAGATTGGTCAAAGCTGCAGCTGTCCCTTCTCGCAAAATCAGGGCGTGGCAGCGATGAGCTTACTGAATACTCGTCACTTTTACGTAATTATTTAGGCTTTCTTCCAAAAGTTGACGGCTATAGGGTGGCTCGGCAGGCGGAAAAATTTCTCTCTGACTATCCCTATTCCTCAGTATCTGCAAATGTTGAATATATTAAATTTGCAGTCATGGAAGGGGCTGATTTCTGGTTTAATGGATTTCTTGCCAAAGTTGATAAACTGAAAGCTGAAAAGAAATTTGAAGAGTCGGTAGAGCTTTTAGAAGAAGTGCCGCCAGATATTCTTGATTCTGAAAAACAGGTTATAGTAGAAGAAAAGAACCAGGAACTGCTCCTGGCTGAAGCTGTTGATAGAGAAACTGAGAGAATGGAACAGATTCAGGAGCTTCAGCGTCAATGGAATAACGGTATGCTGCTGGTCACGGGCAGTCGCTATGATGAGGCGTTGGAAGTTTTTACAAATCTTCTTGAAACAGAGTACTCTGCCAAGGCCCAACAGAAGATTAATGAGGTCTCGTTACAGGCTGCCAAAGCGGAACGGAGAAAGGCCGCGGATCTCTTCATTCGATTTACAAAAACCACAGATCTGGAGAGTAAAAAGAAACTTCTCATTGAGTCAAGAAAACTACTGACCAATATCCTGGTTAAGTATCCTGATGTTGAAATTGCTTCCAAGGTCACCGGGAACATCGAGCGAGTAGAGCTGGAGATGATGGCCATTGATCCGAATCTTATCCTTCTGGCGGATCAGGCGGAATCGGCGGTTGATGATGGTGATTTTGGTACTGGTTTTGCTCCTGTAAATACTACGGGAAATATGGACTCGGACTCGATCAATGAGGAAGGTCTTGACGTTGTACAACCTGTACGACCTCAATAACTGTGAGTGATACCGTTTTACTCTTTCAGTTTGATTTTAAGAAATCCATCGGTGACAACGATGGCATCGATTCCATCAGCAAATGATTTCCAGAAACCGTCATTACCTCCAAATTCCTGGATAAGATCAATATTTTTCAAGCCACCAAGCCAACTGTTAGGCATTGGTACTCCCATAAGGCTGACACCTTTCAGTTTCACCAGGGGCCGTCCCTCTCTATAGGCCAGTTCTGCTCCGGCTTTGACTTTTAAGGTCTTGCCCCCCATCAGGGGAAGATCCGGATCAAGTGGGATCAGAAGCTTAATTGACACCATATCATCCGCAAGGTCTATAGCCAGTTTTTGAGCAAGATCTGTATTTTTGGCCATAATTGCATTAATTTCACGTTCGGAAAAACTGATTTCCCTTGAAGCACCTTCTTCGCTGTACTGTTCAGGCTTTAGAGTAACATCTCTGGTAGAATCATCGGGAGATTTTTTGGGTTTGACAGTCAAATCATCGAAATGGTCCAGTTTGGTGCTGAGTTGCTGTTCTTCTTTGGCAGAGAGAACAACAGGTTTAAAAGGGGATGGAAAGAGAAAAATCTTTATAGTAAAGGCTGTGACAAAAACGGCTATACAAACAGAGGCTATTATCATGCCGAAAACCTGCTTCCAGGAAAATCCGCTGCTTGCTTTCTGTGTTGGCGTATCTCTGTCATCTGTCATCACTGCTCCAGAATTTATTATTTGCACCAATCCCCCTCGTCGGGGTTAATGGCGAATCATATCCTCAAGGGACGATTCAATGCTAACACATAAAAAGTTACCCTTGAAGAATAATTTGATTACATTGTCAGGCGAGGCCATTATCCAGTGAATGGGCGAGCAATTCCTCGAGGCTTACAAAGAGGAGTGCGACCTCATGCGTCGCCAGAAGATTTACCAGCGGAGCGGCATCGTGTTCAAGGGCCTCTTTCCAGCGGGAGGCACAGAGACACCAGCGGTCGCCCGGCTGCAGGCCGAGAAAACCCGACATGGGCATCGGGGTCGAGAGATCGTTGCCCTTGTTTTTGGAAAATTCAAGAAAATCTTCAGTTACCTGGATACAGACACCATGTACCCCTATATCATCATTGGTGACTTTACAGCTGCCTTCCCGGGTAAAACCGGTCATCGGTTCTATGCTGCATATTTCGAGTGGTGTACCAAGGACATTTTTATGTTCGGTCATTTATTTTTCTCCAAAACAGTCTCTCTCTTTCTATATTTTCTGAGAAGAAGATCTGGGCAATTGTCACATGTTGAGAATGGACTTCATCAGTTTATAAGTAAAACCCCACAGGTAGTAGTCTTCAAGGGGGAAAGCAGGGAAGAACTGGTCGGGGAGAAGTTCAACTTCCCTGTGGTATTTTTTCTTTTGGAAATTTTCAGAGTTGAGCCAGCATACGCTTTGGACCTCCCTGGGATTGAGTACAACGGGTGGCTGATTCTGTAAAACGAATATAAACGGCTGCACCCATACCGGACTTTTCATATTTCTACCGGCAGGGGTTACCGGGAGTTTACTTGCCACCATTTCAGGGGTGAGTATAACACCGACCTCTTCAACAGTTTCCCTGATACACGTCTTAAGCAGGCTGTTGTCTTTTTCCTCTCTTCGTCCCCCCGGGAATGAGAACTGACCTGACCACGGGTCTGAAGGATGG
>JAUVON010000384.1 GCA_030599175.1 Desulfobulbaceae bacterium
GATGATCAGGTTGTCTGAACCGAGTAATGATTTCAGCTCATCCTTATCCATGGTTGGCACTGAGGCGGCAAAAATTGATGGTGCTGTCAGAAAGGAAAGCGTGAGGAGCAGAACAACAATTTTTTTCATGATAATTCTCCTTGGTAGGGAAGATGTTTTTTTATGAGGGTTAGCAGAAACGAATTATTCCAGAAACTAATGCATCAATCTCGATGAGGCAAGTTAATGCAGTGAGTTTGCATCTACTTCTGATCAAATAGATGGACAGGCCAGGTCTGTCTGATAAAACTATTGCGTCATAACCTGTTGCTTTGTAATGTTACTCAAACACTCCTCTTCACCTTTCTCTTAACTGGTGTAACGATGCAGACACAAACCTCCGGAAGCTCCTCTAACCAGCCACCCTCAGTTCACTCAGCGTTTGAAAATCTCGGTAGTTCACTCCACTTAAAAATTCAAAATTTTACTGATCTGCAGGCAATACTTGAGCTGGATGAAGCCCTGTGGATTGCAACCACGGCGCCGGTTTCAACCATTAAAATTGATACTGATTTTCTCAATTTTCTTGATACGGATGGAGATAAACGTATTCGGGCAGAAGAGATTAAAGATGGTATTCGCTTCCTTCTGCATCATCTTGTGGACTATTCAGGTATTCAAACCGACAATCTGAACTTATCTCTTGCAGCAATTAATAGCGAAACAGAGATGGGGAAAAGGATCCATTCTTCGGCACTGAAAGTTCTTAAAAGGCTTGATAAAGGGGAGCAGTCGGTAAACTTAAGTCAAGTGAACAAAGTAAAAAAAGAAGTTTTTGAAGGAGGGCTCGATCAGGCCGGTATTGTTTTACCGGAGGCAGCTGAAAATAAAAAAATAGAACAATTTATAAAAAATATTCTGCGCACTGTGGGAGGGAAAAAACATCCCAATGGTAAAGATGGCATAAATACGGAAAGCCTGACCACGTTTGTGGAAGAGTGCCGCCGATATATTGATTGGCAGCGGCAGGCCGGAGAGGTAGACGCCGACGTGGCAACGGAAATCCTTCCCCTTGGAAAAGGTACTGCCGAAGGATATGCGCTTTTCCATTCCTTAGTAAAAAAACTGATCCAATATTTTCTTCTCTGTAATATCAAGCGACTCAATCCGGAACTTCTCGCCCGTGCCCTGGAGACTCCGGAGGCAAATGCGGCCCTTAATCTTATAAATATTGAAGAGGCTGAATCATATCTTGAAAATGCTCCCCTCAGCCTCCTCAACAGCGAAGGTGTGCTGGATCTAACAGGTGAGATAAACCCCTATTTTCATAAAAACATAGTTTTACTTACTGACAAAGTTATCAAGCCTTTGCTTGGTGAGAAGGTGCAAACCATAGACAACCAGTCGGTACAGAAGCTGCAGCAAATATTTGAACCATTTGTTCAATGGACTGATAAAATGCCGAAGGTGACTGTCGATACTATTGGAGCAGCAACTGTACAGGAATACCTGACTGATCCATCATATCAGCAAACTCTTGAAAATCTTATAGTCAGGAGTCATAAAACCGCCTTTGTCCTTGATAATATACGAGAACTTGAACGATTACTGCTCTACCAGGCATACATGCTGCCACTGGTGAACAGCTTTGTCAGTTTCCCTAAACTATATGATACCGAGCAGCGGGCTCTGTTTGAAGAGGGCAGCCTGATAATGGATGGCAGACATTTTACTCTGGCAGTGAAGGTGGAAGACAGGGAGCACCATATTGAGACCTGTAAAAGCAGTAATATATTTATCATCTACTGTGAACTGTTCGGCTCGGACGGGGAAAAGGCATATGAAGTTGCCGTGCCGGTAACTTCAGGTAATCGTGGCAACATTCGCCTGAACAAGTGGGGTATATTTAATGACATTTACGGCAACGAGCTGCATGCCAAAGTTGTTGATATTGTAGAAAATCCGATTAGTATCTCCGAGGCGATGGTTGAGCCTTTTGTTCGCATCAGTCGCTCCTTTTTTTCACGTCTTGAAGAGTTCTCTTCTGCGGCGGAAGAGAAGATTTTTCAAAAAGGAGAAAAATCAAAGGAGAAGAAAAAACAGGATGTATTCTCCGGTGGGATGCTTGCAGGGGGAGGGTTTGCTGTCGCTGCTCTCGGTTCTTCGTTTGCCTTTATCACTAAAACCCTGGCAGGTTTAAGTATCAAAACAGTATTTTTTGCTCTCCTGATTTTTGTGGGCCTGATAGCCATACCGGCAGGAATAGCCGCCTATTACAGATTGTCGAGAAGAGATTTAAGCACCATCCTGGAAGGATCCGGCTGGGGAATTAACTCCAGGATGAAGCTTACCAAGGCTCAGGCAGCTCGTTTCACTTATCGCCCAGACCATACTTAGCCGGATTCTTATATCAGCCGCAGCCGGACGGGGTCTTGCTGCGAAATCTGGCGATCCAGCTGTTAATGATATACGTCGCGCAGCCACAGCCATCATCGGGATTGACGTAGATGGCATCTAAAGGGCAGTTTGTGGCGCAGGCACCGCATTCCATGCAAATATTCCGGTCGACGATCCGGGCCTTGCCGTCCAGAACCCTGAAAATGCGGTGGGGACAGACTTGCTCACAGTTGCCGCAACCGATACATTTCTCCTCAGACAATTCTAAAATTGCCGTATCATCAAGATATCTGAAGCCTTTCATTGCTTTCCTTTTTAATACAATGTGAGTGAGGTACTGCTTCTACAAACGCTGCAGCC
>JAUVON010000109.1 GCA_030599175.1 Desulfobulbaceae bacterium
ATTGAAAGCTAAAGGGCACAAATTTTCATCGGAGACAGACACAGAGGTACTGGCTCATCTTATCGAAGAGTATTTGTCCGATGATCTTGTTTCCGCAGTAAAAGAAGCTGTCGGTAGAGTTGAAGGCTCCTATGCCATTGGCGTTCTCTGGGCTGGCATGCCGGATACTATCATTGCTGTTCGGAACCAGAGCCCTCTTGTCCTTGGCATCAGCAAAGATCAGGGAACCTTCCTGGCTTCAGATATACCGGCACTTCTCCCGTATACCAATGAGGTTGTTTTTCTCGACGATATGGAGCTTGCCATACTCAAAGCAGACAGTTATGAAGTGTTCTCTCTGTTGTCCGGTGTTCTTGTTGAAAAGGAGGTACAGACGATCAACTGGAATGCTGGAATGGCAGAGAAGGCAGGTTATAAGCACTTTATGCTTAAAGAGATTTTTGAACAGCCCCAGGCGATTACCAACACGGTGAGCGGTCGTATTAACCCTGAATCGGGACTGGTTGAGCTGCCGGAGGTGAATCTCGGCAGTGAGGGGATAGAAAATATTGACCGCATTTTTCTAGTTGCCTGCGGGACTTCATGGCATGCGGCACTGGTTGCAAAATACTGGATTGAAAAGTATGCCGGAATTCCGGTTGAGGTTGATATTGCTTCAGAGTTTAGATACAGGCATCTCATTATCAATGAACGTGTGCTGACTATTTCAATTTCACAATCGGGAGAGACCGCGGATACACTTGCCGGCATCCGGCTTGCCAAAAAGCTGGGCTCAAAAATTATAACAATCTGTAATGTTGTCGGTTCGACAATGACCCGTGAGGCGGATGGTACTGTATATACCCATGCCGGGCCGGAGATTGGTGTTGCATCGACCAAGGCATTTATTTCTCAGCTTGCCGCACTTTTTCTTTTCACACTCTTTCTCAGTCAGAAAAAAGGAACGCTTTCATCGGAGAAAAGGAGGGAGATGGGTAGAGCTCTGATCGATATTGCCGGAGTTATTGAACGGGAATTGCCGCGTATCCAGGCAGATATCAAAGAACTCATAGACAATTTTTACGATTGCCGGGATTTTCTTTTTGTCGGACGGGGCTTAAGCTTTCCTATTGCTCTTGAAGGGGCCTTGAAACTGAAAGAAATTTCTTATATTCACGCGGAAGGTTATGCCTCAGGTGAACTTAAACATGGCCCAATAGCCCTTATCGATAAAGAGATGCCGATACTTGCACTGGTGCCCCAGGACGATGTATATCAGAAAAGTCTTTCCAATGTTGAAGAGATTAAGGCCAGGCAGGGGCGCCTTATTTTGATCGGTACTGAAGGGGACAGTCATCTGCAGAGGTTGACGGATGATGTTATATATCTCCCTAAAGTTCCTGATGATATGAATCCTATCCTGTATACCATTCCGGCGCAGTTACTTGCATATGAAATCGCCTCAAGACGAGGTTGCGATGTTGACCAACCTCGTAATCTGGCCAAAAGTGTGACGGTTGAGTAGATTAACAGAATCATAGATACCGGAAGAAACTGTTATACTTCCTCGATTTTTGCAGTTTCAAGGAATTGGGGTGAAACGATAATCTCCGCTTGTTCTTCATCTTTCAGAAAGACCAGGATATCTTTGCGGGAGATATGGGTAGAGAAAATTGTGCCTCCACCAAGTGACTTATCCCGCCAGCGTTCAGTAAACCAGTCAATCTTCTTCCTGTTGACTGTCCAGCTGAACCCTTTTACTACTCCGGGAACTGATCCTCGAAAGGCGAGGATCTCTCCATCGGGAAAAGAGGTTCCCAGGCTGTAAAATCTATCCCTGTCGCAGTGACGGAAAAGATCTTGCCATACCTTAAATATCCCTCCCGATTCAAATGAACTGTTCTGTTTAGTGTAGAGTTTCAGAACCGCCTCCTCCAGACACTTTTGTGCTCTGAATTCCTCTATATTGTTGAAGATAAACTGAATATGATCCAGAGAATCGAGAACTTTCAGAGCACTCAAGGCCTGGTCGGAGGCTTCAAGATCTTTGATGATGGCGTTGATCTTCGCCTCCTTCTTGGCCTCATGTTTCATCTGTAATATCTCGTTTGTGAACGAACCGGGAAAATTATCCGGTGGATAGAGGAATTTGATCTTTTTAAGGTTCCAGTTCATGTTTTTTCATTCCTGTATAAAAAATATTCATAAAAGCTGTTTCCTGTTGGTGTCAGATATGTTTCAACGAAAGCCATTCATGTGCTACATCCAGCATGCGATTTGCATAGCCCCATTCGTTATCGAACCAGCATAACATTTTAACTAATTTGTGACTGCATACTTTGGTCTGGGAGCCATCAATAATGGAGGACCGGGGATCTGTATTGAAATCTACAGATGCATGTGGTTCTTCCGTATAACCAAGCAACCCGTTAAGAGGTCCACAGGCCGCATTTTTCATGAGCCTGTTGACCTGCTCAATTGTGGTGCCTTTTTTTACATTAATTGAGAGATCAATAACCGAGACATTGATGGTTGGCACACGCAGGTGGAGACAATTGAATCGACCGGCAAGCCTGGGCATCAGTCGGTCAATACCTTTTGCCAGATCTGTATCTACGGGGATGATTGACTGCAGCGCACTGCGGGTAAGACGCAGGTTGGTATGATGGTAACTGTCAATTATCGGCTGATCATTCATGGCGGAATGAATTGTTGTTGTCACCCCGTTTTCTATACCAAGTTCTCGGTCAAGGATATGAAGAACCGGCACAATGCAGTTGGTGGTGCAGGAAGCATTTGAAACAACGGTATGGCCAGATTTGAGTAGCTGTTCATTGAAACCATAAACTATGGTCGCGTCTACATCCGGACTTGCTGGTTGGGAAAAGAGCAGTCGTTTTGCTCCGCTACGCAGGTGGTGTTCAGCAGTTTCCCTGTCCGTGAAGGAGCCGGAACATTCCAGCAGCAGATCTATGCCCAGCTCTTTCCAGGGAAGACGAGAAGCTTTTGACTCATTGAGGATCCGGATTTTATCGCTACCGATAAAGAGATGATCTTTGTCATGAGTCAAGGGATAGGGAAAGCGTCCATGGGTAGTATCATAGCGGGTAAGGTAGGTGAGTGTCTGAATATCAGCAAGTTCGTTAATCGCAACAATGCTGAACTTGGATCTGTAAGGGCTTGAATAAAGGGCTCTGAGAACACTCTGGCCAATGCGTCCATAGCCATTGATTGCAATTTTAAAAGACATTTCGCCCAATTTTTTAAGATGCTCAGGTTGAGTAGGTGCTTAGTATGTAGGCTGTCAGCAAAAATTTGTCGCCAGAATTTTTCCCCTCACAGCCTCAAAGCTTATCAAGCTGAATAGTTGCCTGGCAGATATCAATACTCCGGTTTCCAGAAGATAACAACTCAGATCATTGATTTTGTTCAATCAGTTGAAGGGGAGAAAGGTGTAGAGAACATTGGTGAGGTTGGATGGTTTACGGTAAGAATACATAAATAGAACTGACGCTGAAGATCCACATGCAGCAGACAGCAATGGCCGCTTTTTTAGGACTCAGGCCCTGTCCCACAACAAGACTATCTCTGGTCAGTTGGAATGCCCAGACAGCACCTGCGCAAACAATAGCCAGTAGCACAAAAGTCATCGCCTGGGAGTTGGCAAAATGTATCGCATAGTTCAAGAGGGGCGCTATTACCCAGAAGGGGATGAGCGCAAGACCTAATAAATCAAAAATAAGTGCAAATCCACCAGGGCCATCAAAGGCTCTGGCTGCAGACCAGTATACCAGAACAAAACCGATAAGAGCAGTGGACATGGTGAAAAATCCACTAATACAGAAAATTAGAGGGGTGATGAATGCAAATTTTCCATCAAGAGGGAGGTCGGGTGTGGTGGAGACGGCACCGCTAAAATTTGACAATCCGAACAGAACGCCGAGAATAAGCAGATTAAAGACGACGAATTTTCTACATTCACCGTTAACTGCCAACAGAAAAACCTCTTCTTTTCGAGCTGTCAGATCGGAAAGCACAGATAAGTAGGACATTGGTCGTCTCTTTGGTTTCTTAAAACCCAATTTACCGGATGAAATCGTAAAAAACTTCATATACGAGGCGCGTAAAAATTCTATCATGTAGGCGTACTAGAGTACGTCGTAGTGATAGAATTTTTACAGCAACGAAGTTAGATGAAGAGTTTTTACGATTTCATCATTCTTTAGGCAGTCCAGCCACCTGGCATGATAGCCCAGATAACAAAAAACAAGCTGACTGCGGCAACGATGATTCCTGCCCTTGTACTGTTATAGCGCTCTTCATCATAATCCGCCCAACCGTGAATACTGTCAACCAGTCGCTTGTCCTCTTCATGGGGAATTCTTGCCATGAGCGCAGGGATTTTATCGGTGATCATTGAAACAACGGTTAAAATAAGGAATGTGAGAGGTACACATAAGAGCGCACCTGACATGCCCAGTTTGGCCTGGAGTCCACCTGCGATTGTAAAATCAGGGAACAGATAGGGAGATACAGCAATGTAAGTCAGTCCTGAAATAATAGCTGCAGCGCTCGCTCCATAACGATTGGCCTGTTTCCACCAGACACCCATAATCACCAGAGGTGCCATTGTAACACCTGCAAGGCCGAAAGCCCAGAGGATACTGACAACCAGAAAAGTTGGTGGGTTCAGGGCGATGAGGATTGCTACAATACCGCCACCAGTAATTGCGGAGTAGCCGATAACCTGCATGGTTTTATCAGAGAGATTAGGCTTGATTGTGGCGATGATGTCCTGAGAAATAAGGGCGCCGATAGCCATCAGGTTGGCGCTGATTGTGGACAGTCCGGCGGCGATTGCACCGGCAATAACGAATGCCAATACCCATGGTGGATTGAATACCGAGTTGAGTATAAGGGTGATTTTATCGTAATCGGAAGGAATAATGGTTGTTCCGGAAGTTGCCTGAAAGAAAACTCCTGAGAAACCCATGGTGTAAGTTGCACTGAATACGATACCGCAGAAAAAGGTAAACCAGACCATTGCACCACGTGCACTCTTCAGGTTCTTGGAGGTATATATCCTCATACCGAGATGGGGAAGCCCCATGGCACCGATTGTAAAACATGGGATAAGAGAAAAATACCATTTAAAGCCAAATTTCATATCAAAAAAATCGGGTACAGCCTCGAGCATTGCCGGAACCATATCAGCGTAGAGCAGGGGAGGGAAATACCAGCCGGTTCCACCCATGGCTTTCATTATAGCGCCAAGGGGAACAATAAAGGCGATACCCATAAGAACCATCTGAAATGCGGCATTATAGGAGGTGCCGTACATACCGCCGATAGCGACGTAACCAACGATAAGTGCGCCACCACAGACTAATGCTACGGTATAGTTGATACCGAACAGCATTTCAAAGACCTTGGCAACACCGATCATCTGGCCGAGAGCGTACATAAGCATAACGAGAATCATAAATATAACGGTGACATATGATGTGCTCAGCCCATATCGTTCACGTACAAAATGGGCAGGAGTGTAGGCGCCCATTCTTCTCAGTGGAGTACCGTACCAGAGTGTGATCAGCGGGATGCTGAGTGCAAACTGGATCCACATATAGACAAATGGTACTTTAAGCTTCAGAATCAGGGCCGTAACACCCATAAAGGTGGCAAGACTCATAAAACTTGAGGCCATTCCAAGCCCGTTCGCTAGAGCACCTATATTACGGCCGGCGGTCCAATAGTCAGTGGATGATTTTGCTGCCTTTGCTGAATACCAGCCGATAAAATAAAAGGCAACAAAGGAAGCTGCGACAAAAATAATTCCTAGAGTGGGGTTTTCAAGCACCCATTTCTGCTGTTCCATAATTTATTAGCCCTTTGTTGTTGAGGTAGTATTTGTAGAAGTCACTGCTTCTATCTCGTCATCGAGATCATTAGTGAGTTTCGCCTGAATCACGACTACGACCATCAGCCCGAGCCAGCCCAGAGCTACAGGGATGCAGTACTGGGAAGGAAAACCCAAAATCATAGCATCTCTTAAACCAGGAAAGGCAACAAAAAAAAGCCCCGAATGCCCACACAGCAGCAGCAGCAGGCTAAAGCCTATGGTGTACCTGATTTCCTTCTTATACGCACTGTTCATTCTCTCCTCCTTGTAAAAGGTTTTTAACTCAAAATACGTTATATCCAATCAACTTCTATAGACAGCTACTTTCAGTAATAGAGTTGTGAACCGCTATAGTGGTAACTTAAATGCATATATTCAGTGAAAATTATGGGTAATATACCGTTTTCTCATTACAGTATTAGTCAATGGTAGTAAAAGTGGGGTTTAAAACTGAGCGCTCAGTCGTATTTCATCTAAAAAAATTCCAGTGAGATTTTTCCCCTATTTAGATTGCCAGTTCTCTAAAGTACGACTTACATTAAAAAGTGAGCACATTTACTCAATTACGAGTACAACAAAAAACAATTGAGCGAACGCTCAGTCTGTCTATATAAATTTATTGTATGTCATTGTCAACTGATTTTCTGAGCAAGATGTTTGAGTAGTGTGCAAGGCAGTAATGCATTGGAAAATAATGTATTATTTGAATTGCATTTACAAGTACTGCTCAAGCAGGTAGAGGAAAAAGATGGTTTCTAAGGTGATTAATATGTCTAATACTGGAAGAATTATTGTCAATACAGGAGAAGGTAAAGGTAAAACTGCGGCGGCTCTTGGTACCGTGTTTAGAGCACTTGGGCATGGCCAAAAAGTGTGTGTAATTCAATTTCTTAAAGGCCAGGGGGAATTTGGGGAGAGGCTGATGGCTGAAAAACTTGACAACCTCGATTGGTTTATTTGCGGTCGTGGATTTGTCTTCAGGAAAGAAAATATTGACGAAGATCGCAAGGCGGCGCGAAAAGGTTTTCAACTGGCAAAAGAAAAGATTGAGAGTGATCAGTATGATCTGATCATTCTTGATGAAATCACCTATCTGCCGCACTATAATTTTTTGGATGTGGAGAAAATTGTTGATCTTATCCGCAATAAACCAAAGCGGCTATCCATAATTTTGACCGGTAGAGATGCTGATCCGAAACTTATTGAAGTTGCAGATACTGTCTCGTCTATTGAATCGATTAAACATGCTTATGACCAGAAAATTAAGGCGCAGAAAGGTATTGAATTTTAAGGAGAGGTAATATGAAAATGGGAGGTGCACTGGAAGGTATAAAAGTTCTTGATCTGTCACGTATGCTTCCGGGACCATACTGCTCGATGATTTTGGCGGATCATGGAGCTGAAGTGATTGCCATTGAGGATGGACGATTCAAAGAAGATGGTCTATTCTTTAACGATCTGAACCGAAATAAGCGTCATATGTCCCTCAATCTCAAAACCCCTGAGGGAAGGGAGATATTTTATAAACTGGCAGAAAATGCTGATATTATTCTGGAAGGATTTCGACCGGGTGTAGTTAAGCGGCTTGGAGTTGATTATCAGGCTGTTAAAAAATATAATCCGAGAATAATCTACTGTTCGATAACCGGTTATGGTCAGACCGGGGCTGCCAGCGACCGGGCCGGTCATGATGTCAACTTTCTCAGTATGTCCGGTGTGCTCGGACTCATTGGTGAAAAAGACGGGTTGCCTTCCATTCCCGGCGTGCAGGTGGCGGATATAGCCGGAGGAAGTATGAACAGCGCAGTTGGTATTCTGCTTGCCCTTTACGCCAGAGAAAGAACCGGCAAGGGGCAATATATCGATATCTCCATGACTGACGGTATGATCGGCTTTCTTTCTCTGCCCCATTATTTTTCAAAGCTTACAGGGACTCAACCAAAAACTGCCGATACACTACTGTCCCATCGCTACGGTTGCTATAACACCTACGAGACCAAAGATGGGAGATATCTCTCAATTGGCGCAGTTGAAAACAGGTTCTGGGAAAAACTCTGTGAATATTTAAGGAAAACGGACTATATTCCTCTCCAGTATGATGAAGGAAAAAGAGAGGAGATTATCGGCTTTCTAAGAGAAAAATTTCTGACAAAAAACCTTGCCCACTGGGAAAAAGAGCTGTCCGGGCTTGATGTGTGCTATGCAGGGGTTCAGACCCTGGAGGATGTGCTTGAAGACCCA
>JAUVON010000300.1 GCA_030599175.1 Desulfobulbaceae bacterium
AAATGGCCATAGATATCTGCCGCAGAGCGATTCAAACCATCCTGCTTGGTGCAGCACCCATGCTTATAATCGGCATGGTTATAGGACTCCTGGTATCTATCTTTCAAGCCGCTACCCAGATCAATGAACAGACTCTCACCTTTGTACCCAAAATTGTCGCGGTATTCATTACCCTTGTGATTTTTGGACCCTGGCTTATTAAACTGCTCACTCTTTTTACAATCGGTCTTTTTGATATTATGGCTACTCTCTGAGAAAGTGACGTGGATATCCAACTCATTCCAGTTGAACAATTTCAGACATTTCTCGTTGTAACCAGCCGTGTTGCAGGGTTTATCGGCGCGATCCCGGTACTCTCGTCAGCGCAAAGCCCCATGAGAATAAAAACCGGTCTGGTATTTGCCATCTCCCTCACCCTTTTTCCTTTAATGGCGGAATACGTGCCGCAGGTTAATTTTTCACCCGTTCCTTTTTTAATGCTCATTATTGCAGAACTCCTCCTGGGTCTGCTATTGGCCCTTATTGCACGGCTCATCTTCACGGCTGTTGAATTTGGCGCTACTGTTATCGGTTACCAGATGGGGTTTGCCGCAGCTAATGTCTTTGACCCTCAAAGTGAACGCCAGGTCGCACTGATTTCGCAATTTCAAAATGTATTCGCCATCCTCATTTTCCTCGCCATTAACGGTCATCACCTCTTTCTGCAGCTTGCCGTAAAGTCATATGAATACCTTCCACCCGGTCAATTTAATTTTTCCGGATCAGCTGTTCCTTATCTCATGGAGCTGGCAACTCATATGTTCACCCTGGGAGTGCAGTTCAGTGCACCGGTACTTGCCGTTCTTCTACTCTCCGGATTAATCCTTGGTGTAATGGCCAGGGTATTCCCCCAGCTCAACGTCTTCCTCCTCTCTTTCCCAATAAATATTGGCGCCGCATTTATTGTCATAGCTTTGACACTCAACATCTCTGCCACCATTATCAGGCAGGAATTTGACACTTTGCCGGATCGTTTCTCAACGATTCTCCATTTTCTTGCCTTCTAAGCATACTCCTCATTGTTTTTTCAGGATCATTTCTTGCAGTAACCTGACTGAAAGAATTCGTAATTTCATCTTATTATTTTGTTAATTGATATATCCCTATGGCTGAAGAAAATCCTACCTCTGGAGAAAGAACAGAAGCGCCAACGACAAAACGGCGTGAAGACTTTCGAAAGAAAGGCCAGGTTGCCCAGAGTAAAGAGATACAAACGGCGTCTTTACTTACTATCCTGCTGCTGTTCTGGTTTTTTTATATGCCAACCTTCTGGCGGGGGATCACCAATCTGGTCTCTTCTTTATGGCAGTCAGCTGGAGAATACACCATAACCGGTTTGTCAACGATCAACCTGGCCATTTTCATTTTCAAACAGATGGGTTTGCTCTTGGCCCCACTCTTTTTTCTGGTACTTATCATAGGTTTTTTTTCCAGTTTTTTTCAAATTGGATGGTTATTGACAGCCAAACCACTCACACCGGATTTTTCAAAACTGAACCCTATTAAAGGTTTTGGTCGTTTCTTTTCAAAAAAATCCTTAATCGAAGTTGTCAAGTCATTGCTGAAAGTGATCCTGGTCGGCTGGATTGCCTATTCCACTGTCTATGACAATTTCGACCAGGCCCTTATTCTCTCAAATACATCTATTGCCACGACCCTCTTGTTTTTAGCAAGGACAGCAACCATCATCCTCGCAAAAGTATGTAGCATACTGATATTAATCGCTTTTTTAGATTTCTTATTTGTCAAATGGGAAATGGAAGAGAAAATGAAAATGACAAAACAGGAACTCAAAGAAGAGTTTAAAGAAAGTGAGGGCGATCCTTTTATCAAGGCACAGATTCGTTCAATTCAACAGGAAATGGCCAGAAAACGTATGATGGCCGAGGTTCCTGAAGCAGATGTTATTGTGACAAATCCTACCCATATCTCTGTTGCTGTCCGCTATGATTCTTCGAACATGGAGGCTCCTGTCGTTATCGCTAAAGGAGCTGATTTTATAGCCATGAAAATCAGAGAAATTGCGAAGGAGAATGAAATCCCTATTATTGAAAACCCTCCTGTGGCTCGCTTATTGCATAAAATTGATCTAGGGGCACCGATCCCAGAAGATCTCTTCAAGGTTATCGCCGAAATACTGGCACATGTTTATTCATTAAAGGGCACTAAGAATCAATGGAATTGACAAGCGTACAAAATAGACTGGCAAGCCTTTCTTTTAAACAAATATTAGGGCGTAGTGATGTGATTGCATCATTGGGGCTGGTTTCAATTCTGATGATCATGATTATTCCCCTCCCCTCCATCTTGCTTGATCTGTTTCTTTCGATGAACATAACAATCGCACTTCTCATTCTGGTTGTCAGTCTCTATACCGTGAAAGCAATTGATTTTTCAATTTTTCCATCAATCCTCCTCACAACTACACTTTTTCGCCTTTCTCTCAACGTGGCATCCACTCGCCTGATCCTTCTTCATGGAGATGAGGGATCAGGGGCAGCCGGTACCGTGATCCAGTCATTTGGCCAGTTTGTTGTCGGCGGTAATTATGTCGTTGGCATTGTTATCTTTGCTATCCTGGTTCTCATCAACTTCATGGTCATCACCAAAGGTGCCGGCCGGGTTGCTGAAGTAGCCGCCCGCTTCACTCTTGATGCCATGCCTGGAAAACAGATGGCCATAGATGCTGATCTCAATGCCGGGCTGATCAACGAAAATGAAGCAAGGCGACGCAGAGAAGAAATAGCTAAAGAAGCAAATTTTCACGGCGCTATGGATGGTGCCTCTAAATTCGTAAAAGGCGACGCCATTGCAGCTATTATTATAACCCTGATTAATATTGGTGCGGGGTTCGTCATCGGTGTTGTGCAAAAAGGCATGCCAATGGCCGAGGCGGCTGCAAATTATACAATCCTCACTGTGGGAGACGGACTGGTCGGCCAAATACCCGCGCTTATTATCTCAACTTCGGCTGGTCTTTTGGTTACCCGTTCCACTGGAGAAAAAGATTTCGGTTCTGATATTAAAAAGCAGTTCTCCAGTAATAGTATCGCTCTATGGGTGGTTTCCGCTATTCTTATGATTTTTGCCTTTATCCCCGGCCTTCCGTTCCTCCCCTTTCTTATTCTCTCTTTTGCTGTGGCTGCCCTGGCATATCAGGTAGACAAAACAAATAAGACAAGAGAGGAAGCAATCGAAGAGAAGAAAGAAGAGAAAATTGTCAGCAAGGAGGAAAATTATGAAGAGATGCTCAATGTAGATCTGCTGCAGCTAGAGGTAGGGTATGGGCTGATACCTTTTGTCGACTCCGCCCAGGACGGGGAGCTCCTTCATCGCATCCAGTCCATCCGTAAACAATTCGCCATGAATACAGGATTTATTGTCCCTCCCGTTCATATAAAAGATAACCTTCAGCTCTCGCCAAACCAATATACCTTCTCACTCAAAGGTATTAAAATAGCTGAAGCGGAAATGCTCCCCGGTCATTTCATGGCCATGGATCCAGGAACGGTTACAGAGACCATAAAAGGTATCGCTACTGAAGAACCCGCCTTTGGCTTACCGGCAATCTGGATTACCGAGAACAAAAAAGACCGTGCCCAGATCGCCGGCTATACTGTTGTCGACTGTACCACAGTTATGGCTACTCATATCAGTGAGATAATTAAACTGCATAGTCATGAGTTGATAGGCAGACAGGAAGTACAGGGACTGCTGGATAATCTCGCTAAAAGCTACCCGAAACTTGTTGAAGAACTCGTACCGGCAGTCGTCTCTCTCGGTACTATTATGCGCATTTTGCAAAACCTGCTCAAAGAATCAGTTTCAATTCGTGATTTGCGCACCATT
>JAUVON010000269.1 GCA_030599175.1 Desulfobulbaceae bacterium
AGACAGTTGTGATAATCAGATAATTGAGCGCTACAACGACATAAAAAGTAAACGGCATGCGTGTTGCTCCGGCGGCCATGGCAGCCTTTCGTACCATATCATCCAGGCCGATGATAGAAACCAGGGCAGTGGTTTTAATCAACACAAGCCAGTTGTTGCCAAATCCCGGCAATGCATGTCGCACCATCTGGGGTAGCAGGATTCGGCGAAATACCAACCCTTCGCTCATGCCATAAGCATAGCCGGCTTCCAGCTGCCCACGATTGACGGCAAGGATTGCACCTCGAAAAGTTTCCGTCATATAGGCTCCGAAAATAAAGCCGATGGTTGAAACACCGGCGATGAACGGATTGATATCTATATATTCATCATAGCCGACCAGAGGCCCTATCTGATTGATAAGTACCTGACCTCCGAAATAGACCAGCAGCATTAAAACGAGATCGGGAACCCCTCGAATAACGGTGGTATAAACCTGGGCAACAGTCCGCAGGATTGAAGAATGTGAGAGTTTGGACAAAGCTCCGATTATGCCAAGAACCATTGCTATCATCAGAGCACTGAAGGAAACCTCCAGTGTCAGAACAGTTCCCTCAAAAATACTTGGTCCATACCCATGCAGAGATAGCATAATCGACAGGTGACAGCAGGTTGCAGTATTATCCCCCGACAGGTCATGCCAATCGGGGGAGATACCAGATAGTGGGCTCGTTAGTCACCATAGACATTAAAATCAAAATATTTGTCCTGAATGGCTTTATAGGTGCCATCGGCTCTGATCGTGTCGATAGCTTTATTGAACAGGGCGACAAGATCCTTGTCTTCTTTACGAATAGCAATACCCGCGCCATTACCAAACCATTTAGGATCACTGAGATCAGGACCGATAAACTGGTAATCTTTACCTTCTTCTTTTTTCAGAAAACCGTCGGAAAGAGCAATACTGTCGGCCAGCAGCATATCGATACGACCGGCAACGATATCAAGGTATGCCTCATCCTGGGTCCCATATCGTTTGACTTTAACGTCTTTACCATAGTTGTCGGTGAGGTATTTATCATGGATGGTGGCTCGCTGGACACCAACAGACTTTCCTTTGATTGCCTCACGGGAAAAATTGTCAATCGCGCCCTTTTTGCAGACAAACTTTGCCGGTGTGTTGTAGTATTTGTTACTGAAAGCGACTTTCTTTTTCCGTTCTTCAGTAATTGACATTGAGGCAATAATCGCATCATATTTTTTTGCCAGCAGCGCGGGAATGATTCCATCCCAGTCCTGGGCGACCAAGGTGATCTCAACACCCATGGCCTTGCCGAGGGCCTTGGCTATATCGATATCAAAGCCTGCGAGATCACCACTTGGCTCAACGTAGCTGAATGGAGGATATGCCCCTTCCACCCCGATTCGAACTTTTTCCCAATCTTTAGCCAGCGCAGATCCGGCAATTGCGAAACACACACATAACGAAACGAGTACCAGTAACTTTTTCATTTTTCCTCCTTTTATTATTGATAAGAGAGCTTTCTCCTACGACTTACATCATTGCTGCTATAAACGCTTTAAACCTGTCTGTTTTCGGTGTATCGAAGATCTCCGTCGGAGAACCATCCTCAATAATCAATCCCTCGTCGAGAAAGATAGTGCGGGAACTGACCTCTTTGGCAAACCCCATTTCATGGGTCACAACTATCATGGTTCTTCCCTCTAAAGCGAGATCTCGAATTACCTGCAAGACCTCTCCTACAAGTTCAGGATCCAGAGCTGAAGTCGGCTCGTCAAAGAGAATTACTTCGGGTTCCATGGCAAGTGCACGTGCGATGGCTGCCCGCTGCTGTTGACCTCCTGAGAGCTGGGCAGGGTAGGCATCAAGCTTGTCTCCGATACCAACCTTTTCAAGATAGTGTACCGCCTTTTCGCGGGCTGCTTTACGCCCCTTTTTTAAGACATGAATCGGTGCTTCCGATACGTTGTCGAGAATGGTCATATGTGACCAGAGATTGAACTGCTGAAAAACCATTGCCAGTTTTGCTCGTATACGTTCCACCTGCCTTTTGTCCACAGGCTGATTCTCTCCCCGTCGGTTTTTCTTCATTAAAACCTCTTCCCCTGCCACTCTGAGGATGCCGCTATTGGGGATTTCCAGCAGGTTGATACAACGGAGAAATGTACTTTTACCTGAGCCGGAGGATCCAAGTATTGCAATGACCTCACCCTGACTGGCGGAAAGATTAACACCTTTCAGCACTTCATTTGTGCCAAAACTCTTGTGAAGGTTTTCAACAGAGATAGCTTGCTGGTGGTTATCCATAACTCGATCCATCCCAGCAATGAGTACATAGATTTTCCCTGGGAAGTCCGATGGCTTCAATGAGGTCATCTAATCTCTGGTATTTTAAAGTGGTAAGTTTCAGACGTTGTCGAATCTTGTCAATCATCATGAGGTTTTTTTCCGAGCCGCAACGGGCATATTCCGGGAGGGAGTTTTCGCTGTCTCCTTCAGCTTCGTAGATAACTTTCCGGCCGGCAAGATCGAGTGTGGATCGGGAGGTCGAAAAATTCAGGAACTCACAGGGGTAAACAAGTGTCGGGCATGCGGGTCGCATATGGACTTCTTCGGCACCGTATTCAAATAAAATTTCAATATTATCCTTTAACTGGGTGCCACGGACGATTGAATCTTCACAGAAAAGCATCCGTTGTCCGGAAATCAGTTTTTTTATGGGAATGAGTTTCATTTTTGCCACCAAATCTCGAACACTCTGGTCCTGAGGCATGAAACTGCGGGGCCAGGTAGGGGTGTACTTAACAAAGGGGCGACGATACGGCAGGCCCCGGGCATTAGCATATCCGATGGCGTGACCGATGCCGGAATCCGGAATTCCACCCACAAAATCTACGGTAACATTATCATTTCCGGCCAGGGCGGCACCACAGCGGTTACGGACCTCCTCGACATTAATACCTTCATATTCAGTGGCGGGGTAGCCGTAGTAGACCCACAAAAATGAGCAGACCTGCATCTTATCACCGGCTGCGATTTTCTGCTCATACCCCTCCGGGGTGATAAGGCCGATTTCTCCGGGGCCTAGAAAACGAACCGTTTCATATCCAAGGTTTGGAAATGCGCACGATTCCGATGCTGCTGCCAACGCGCCGTCCTTCTCACCGACACAGATAGGCGTTCTACCAAGTTTATCTCTGGCAGCAAAGATGCCTTCTTCTGTTAACAGCAGCATTGAGCAAGAGCCTTTGATCATGGCCTGGGCTCTTAGGATGCCCTGTGTGAAGGATTCTCCCTGGCAAATCAGCATGGCGATCACTTCGGTGGGATTGGCGACGCCACCGGTGGATTCTGAAAAGAAACTCTTTTGATTGTTGGCGGATGTTACCAACGCTTCAATATTATTTATTTTGCCGACCGTTACGATGGCAAAGGTCCCGAGGTGGGAGCCGATAATGAGGGGTTGTGAATCGTAATCGCTGATGACTCCAATACCGGTGTTACCGTCAAGTTTAGGCAGGTCTGCTTCAAATTTTGTTCTGAAATAGCTGCTTTCCAGGCTGTGGATGGAGCGCTGAAAACCGTCTTTTCCTAATACCGCAATGCCTCCACGTTTCGTGCCTAAGTGGGAGTGATAGTCGGTGCCGTAAAAAATATCATCTATGCACCTCTGTTTTGAAGCAACACCAAAAAAACCGCCCATGAGCCTCCTCCGTTATTTCTCTGTTAGATATTTAGTACCCACTCTGACCAAAATGGTCAGGTCTGTCTACGGGGTTGGAACCGGAAATGTTTCAAACAACTTATCTCTCTTTTGTTGTTCTTTCAAGAGTTGTTCTGCAGGAGTTAAGTATCCTCGTACATTTTTGAGGAAAACATTGTTAGCCAACTGTCCCTTCTTGTTTTTCCCTGTATGTAGTACCAGTAAATCTGTTAAAGTAGAGTTAGGTTCAGAACAAAGTAACAGATTATAAGGATTTGAGAAAATAACTTGCCAGATGAAACTGACACTCTATCCAAAAGGAGTCCGGCAATGGCTGTGGGCATTCATCCGGCTTATCCTTCTTGCATTGGCGATTATGAGCGGACTTTTTACCTTGACCAATATGCCGGGTTCCTCCTACAGAGGCCCGTTGCCTCTACTGAGTGAGGAGGAGCAGCTCACAGCCGGTTTTCTTGAAAAACATGTCCATATTCTGGCAAATGAAATCGGTCCCCGTAATATCTGGCGGCGCTCTACAATGGAGAGTACGGTCGGATATCTCGATAAAGTTCTGTCAGATGCAGGTTATACTGTTCAACAGCAGGAATTTAGATCTCACGAAGTCACATCAGTGAACCTGGAGGTGGAAATTC
>JAUVON010000239.1 GCA_030599175.1 Desulfobulbaceae bacterium
CCATTTTTGTCTTCCTCTTTTTTGATCTAACAGACAAGCAGACCAGTGCCCGCTTGCGACTTCAGTCAGAAGCGGTACCTTCTTGCGGCATATATCTTCTGCAAAAGCACATCGTGGATGGAAAGAGCATCCCTCGGGCAGCCTATCCAGGGGAGGTACAAAACCGGGGATTGAAAGCAGGCGTCTCCCTTTTTTCTGACGGCTTGGCAGCGATTCCAATAAGGCGGCAGAATAAGGATGCCTGGGAGAACCAAATACAACCTCTGTTTTGCCCATCTCAAATATTCTGCCGGCGTACATGATCATGATTCGATCCGCCATCTCCGCCAGTACCCCCAGATTATGGGTAACATATAAAACCGAGGTACCATATTCAGCTGCAAGCTTGATGATCAACCGGTTAATTTGAGCTTCGATAGTAACATCCAGAGCAGTAGTCGCTTCATCAGCCAGAAGCAGAGAGGTGCCGGAAGATAACGCCATGCCGATCATCACCCGCTGTTTCATGCCACCTGAAAATTCAAAAGGATAGTTGGAAACTCGAGCTTCCGGATCAGCAATACCTGTGAGTTTGAGACGTTCAACTGCCTGCTGTTTATAATGCCGGTTACTTTTTCGACTTCCGGGGTTCTGATATCTGTCCTGAACACGAAGGATATCCATCATCTGAGTTTCAATCTTAAATACCGGATTGAGCGCATTCTGCGGATTCTGAAAAATCATGGTTATTTCCTGACCGCGAATCTCCCGCTCCATCTGCTCTTCTGAAAGCTTCAGTAAATCATTTCCTTTAAAATGGACAGCTCCACGCCTGATCTCGGCTACCCGGGGAAGCAGTCTGAGAATGGCCAGACCAAGGGTCGATTTGCCGCAGCCGCTTTCTCCAGCAACCCCCAGCACCTCGCCCTTTTCAAGAGTAAAATTGATTCGATCCAGGGCCCGCATTTTACGGTCACCCAGTTTATAATCCAGGGTTAAATTAGTGACTTCAAGTAAAGGTTCAGACATTATCTTTCCCTCTCCTTTGGATCCAGTGCAACCCGCAACCCTTCACTGAAAAGAGAGAAGGCAATCATCGCCAGAGCAATGGCCAGGGCCGGCCAAAGTATCATATACGGTGAAGTCTGGATATATTTATAACCGTTTCTAAGCATGATCCCCCATGAGGCAGTAGGAGGCCGGACCCCCAGTCCCAGAAAAGAGAGGCCGGATTCCCAGACAATCATAGTGGCCATATCCATCCCCAGGCAAACGATCACCGGAGCCATGATATTGGGAGTAATATGCCTCGATATGATTTTCAATGGCTTGAGCCCCATGGCCTCAGCCGCTTTTACATAGTCAGCTTCCTTAACAGATAGTGTCTGCGCTCTGGCCACCCGCCCATAGAAAGGAAAAGCTGTGAAAGCCAGTGCAACAACCACGTTAAGCAACGAGGGCCCCAGCACCGCCACAATGGCCAGGGCTAAAATAATCTGGGGAAACGAACGCACTATATCGAATATCCAGATAATGAAGTAATCTATTTTTTTGCCCTCGTTGTAGCCAGATACAACCCCTAAAAACACACCAACGATTGACGAAAGAGTCACTGAACCGAAGGCGACCAGCACAGCAATACGGCAGCCGTAAATGATGCGGGAGAAAATGTCGCGGCCCAGATAATCCGTTCCAAAAAAATGATCTCGGCTGGGCCCTGCAAACCTGTGCATAATATCCTGGGCATTTGGATCGTTCGGGGCCAGCCACTGAGCACCTATGGCGCACAGGAGCATAATGGAGATAAATATTCCTCCCCATAAACCACCTTTAACCCTGACGACAGCACGTAGCGTCACGCGCAATGTGTCTGTCCATTTCCGTTTGAGCATTACTTGGGCAGGATTCACCTGAGCTTCGGTTTGATTTATACTGTTCGTTTTCACAGGAGGTTTCCTCTGTCAATCGTATTGAATACGTGGATCCACGAAGGCATATGATATGTCGGCAAGTAAATTGGCCAGAACAAACAAAACAGTAGCCACCAGAATCCCTCCCTGAACTACCGGAAAATCACGGGCATAAACGGCATCTACGATCAGCTTTCCCAGACCTGGTCGGCTGAAGATAATCTCCACAAAAACTGCGCCACCCAGAAGCTTACCCACACCCAGACCTATGACGGTGATGGAAGGAATCACCGCATTTTTCAGCGCGTACTGATAAGCAATAGCTCTTCTGGGAACGGCAAAAGCGCGGGCAGTACGGATATAGTCTGCATCCAGAACATCCAACATCGATTCACGTGTCAGCCTGGCCAGATAGCCGACCCAGCCAATACCAAGAGCTGTAGCCGGCAAAATCAGATGTAGAGCAATACCTATCAGACCATCATCGGTACCGGCCCCCAGAGCTGGTAAAATCGGAATCTGCACGCAGAACAGGAGCATTAAAAGCAGTGCTGCCACAAAATCGGGCACAGCCACACCAAGGAGTGACGCGATGGTGACAGCCCCACCGATGGGGCTGTCTCGTCGAACGGCGGCAAATGCACCCAGGAGGATACCTATAAGAGCTGCAATTCCCAAACTGGTAAAGGCAAGCAAAGCTGTATGGGGCAATGCCTCTGCAAGCAGGGCGCTGACCTTATGGCCCGACCAGACTGAAGTACCCAAATCACCTTTTACAATCCCCACCAGGTAATAACCCAACCTCACCGGCATGGCCCTGTCGAGATGCATCCGCTCATTAAGCTCAGCCACAAGTTCAGGAGTTGCCCGGGGGCCTAACATGGCCGATGCCGGATCACCGGGCATCAGATAAGTCAGACCAAAAAGAATAATTAATACACCGAGCAAGGTTGGAATCACCCAGAGTGCTCTTTTGATGATGTATTTTAACATGTTATAATCTCTCCCCCCTGGCTGTTGATATACCTATCCCGGAGCTACCCACTCAACCTGTGCTGGAACGCCTATTTCAAACTCATGGTCCAGGGTGCCATTCGGCCATTGGGATAGATGTCCCCAATATCCACGTTCTTCTGGGTAATCCAGACCATTGTTCCGTGGGTCAACCAGATCGCCCAGGCATCCTTGTCAGTCACTTTTTGAGCATCAACATAAATCTGGTTACGTTTTTTTGAATCAACTTCACTGGCACCCTTCTTCATCAGATCGGTATACTCAGCATTACGCCACTGACTTGGATTCCAGGATTCGCCTGCAAAATATTGCATGATATAATACGGATCGATGGTAGAGGTATAAAACTGAATATAGGCATCAGTCTCTCCTTTATTGGCAGCTTCATTAAAAGCACCAATCTCTTTAACTTCGATGATTACTTCAATGCCGGCTTTAGCGGCATCGGCCTTAATCACTTCAGCCATAATTCGCTCAGCATCGTTGGCTGGAATATAGAGAATCACTTTAAAGCCATCAGCCTTACCGGCCGCTTTCATCAAACTTTTCGCTTTATCAATGTCCTGTTTGTAAACCGGAGCATCAGCCCAGTAGTCTGGAAGACCCGGCGGCAAAATAGTATTGGCTCTTTTAGCGGTACCATAAAAAGCAGCTTCAACTATATTGTCTACGTTCACGGCATACCGAAATGCCTGACGAAGTTCAAGTTTATCAAAGGGCGGTTTATTGACGGTCATACCAAGCCAGTATGTTTTTAAGGCCGGTTTGGAATATACATTGAATTTTTTATTCTTTTTGAATGACGCCACATTGATCATGGCCGCACGGCCAATGTTAATCTCACCTGTTCTGAGAGCGGTTTCACTGGTACTGTCTTCTACGATAGGGAGAAAAGTAATTTTTTTGATGGCTGGAGATTTCCCCCAGTAACCATCAAAAGCAGCAAGTTTAACATGTGTTTTAGGCTTCCAGGAAGCAAGCTGGTAGGGGCCTGTACCAATCGGATCTTTACTGAATTTTTCCCGCCCCATTTTTTCAACCGCTTTTTTAGAAACGATATAACCAGAATTCATGGGCAGTGCCGATGTAAACAGATTGGCCATTTTTTCTTTTAAAAACAGTTTCACTGTGTACTTATCGATCACTTCTACCTTTTCCAACAGCTTCCATGTACCCTTCTCTGCAGCTTTGGCCTCAGGATCGATGATTCTCTCAAGAGAGAACTTGACATCTTCTGCAGTCATTTCACCAAAGTCTTTATGAAACTGAACATTCTTGCGCAGGTGAAAAACTACCGATTTCCCGTCAGATGCCATTTCCCACGATTCAGCCAGATCAGGAACGATATCCCAGCTCCCTTCTTTATATTTGACCAAGCCATTATAAAGTGAGCTCATAATCGTCAACTCCCTTTCGCCACTGGTCATCCAGCCTGGATCGAAGGTACTTATATCCTCCCAGGTAGCAATTTTAAGTTCATCCTTACTCGCGGCTGAAGCTGAAAATGAAAATAGCAGCAAAAACGCTATGAGCAAAATCATTATGTTACTGACCTTCGAAGCTGACTTCATGTTCTCCTCCCTGGATAAATATTTTCACTGATCCCGATAAACTAGTGTCGTGTCAACTCTAGAATAACGTGTAATTAGCCGTCATTCCCGCGCAGGCGGGAATCCAGTATTACTGGCAAATATGCCTAGATTCCCGCCTGCGCGGGAATGACACAAATGCGACATTACATAGTTGACACGACACTAAGCGAATGGCTACAGCAAATTTCCGACAACGACAAAACGCCGAATGTTATTTTATACAATTTTATATATATTGTATAAAATATATTTGTCAAGAACTATAATATGTCATTCAAGATGATCTCGACGTCGAATTGAATACATACTAAAGTAATTAAATCTAGAGAGTTACTTGTATTTACAGGTATCACAGCAAAAACATTACTGGTTTTTTTGAGAAGAGTACACCCCA
>JAUVON010000170.1 GCA_030599175.1 Desulfobulbaceae bacterium
AGCCAGCAGAGGTTTTAAACAGAAAAGATATTCTTCTTTTGGAACCAGGGGGGTCAATATTCAACGCTGATAAGGGGTCTAATTTCGACGCTGAACAACAAAGGGCAAATTGGCGGGGAGGTACGTGTCTGTGGTATACTTCAACAAGGTTAGCATTGAGTCAATTTTCCGAATGTTTTTGTACCATAAGAAATCTTCAGCATATGGCTCTTCTAACTTATAAAACAGCTATTCGTTCTTGCGAAACAGGAGGTCACAAGAAGATCAGGGGAGCCATTAAGATAGCGTCTATAGATTAATTTGTTGAGACTAGAAGATTAGAAGAAGGAGTATGTTATGAAAATTATAAGCGATAAAATTGATGGTCCAATGAAGAATGAAGAAGTCCAGGCTATAATAGAAAATGAATGGGATGAAGGCATTCTATATGTATTTAAAAAGGAACACCCTGATGCCGTGCTGGTAGTATCTCCTGCTGGCGATTCAGTAGACTATTGGGTGGATATCTTCGATACAAATGGAGAGATAGTAGCCAGATTCAGTATGGTTGATAGTGAATTAGAACAAAGCCTATTGACGACAAATTAAGAAAAAATACTATCCACCTTACGGTTGTTCTTCACCGTTAGACGCTAAAAACTCACCACGCCCCTCTTGTTAACAAATTCGAACTTTTTAATTACCACATTGCAGTATCCCTTCAGCAATAAAAAGGTCGGCTTTTCCGCATTGTTGGAAATATTTTCCTGTAAACTGGGTATGGGTTTATCTTTTAAATCGCTCTTGATTTTTAGTAGCAATGAAAGTCTCTGTAATTATGAGTGCTTCAATAGATCGGATTAACATGCAGGAGGGATGGAATAATTATTGCATAAAAATCACGTGTTATCAACAGTATAGTGGGAATGGTTCCCAGGGAATCCAGCACAAAGGAGTATTATAAGATGGCTGAAGGTACAGTAAAGTGGTTTAACGATGCAAAAGGTTTTGGTTTTATTGAGCAGGACGGCGGCAAAGATGTATTTGTTCATCATTCCGCAATTCAGTCCGAGGGTTTCAAATCCCTCACGGAAGGCGCACGGGTAACCTTCGATGTTGTCGACGGCCCAAAAGGACCTGCCGCAGAGAACGTTGTCCAGCAGTAAAAATTCCTTTATATATCGACTCTTGTAAAGAGACAAAAGGCAGAGCAAAATAGAGAAACACAAAGGCACTGTCGAGGAAACTGTCAACCTTCTTTCTCAAGAAGATTGACAGTTTCAAGTCCAACTTTTTTTAATTGAAAACACTCAGAAAAAGGCGATCTTTTTTAACAGAGGCTGACAACATGCTTTTGTAATGCAAATTTATTTTCCATTTTACCTGTACGCTACAGCCTAAAACATTATTCCAGAGCATCAATAAAAAATTGATAATCTGGAAAAACAATAATCTTGCACTTCCGTAGTTTTATCTATTGAAAGAAGGTCTGGGTTCACTATTGTTGTTTTAATAAGGGTAACTAAAACATTCGCATTACCAAGTATAAAATTGGGGTTCTCTGAAAGGGTAGGATCTCTATGAACGACAGCGGCAATCTGGTGTGGATCGACCTGGAAATGACCGGACTGAATCCTTTTACAGACAGGATTTTGGAGGTGGCGACGATAGTCACCAATTCCCAGTTGGACATCCTTGCTGATGGCCCAGTCATCGCCATCCATCAGCCGAAAGAGTTGTTGGCCGCAATGGACCCCTGGAATACTAAACAGCATCGAAAAACTGGTTTGATCGAACGGTCCGGCAAGAGCACCTACACCTGTCGGCAGGCAGAGTTGGAAACTCTAGACTTTATTAGCCAGTGGGTGGAATATCAGGTCTCTCCGATGTGCGGCAATTCGGTCTGTCAGGATCGCCGTTTTCTTGCCCGGTTCATGCCTGAGCTGGAAAAATATTTTCATTACCGTAATATCGACGTCAGCACCATCAAAGAGCTGGCGCAACGTTGGGCTCCCAACCTGGCATATTTCAGTAAAGAGTGCCGGCATCGAGCTTACGACGATATCAAGGAATCAATCGATGAGCTAAAATATTACGGCGACTACTTCCTCAAGAAAAAATAAACGGGCGGGAACTGTATACAAGGAGTACCTGTAACGTCTCGCAATCAAGAACGTCCAGACCCGCTATAACGTCTAATCTTGTCCCACATTATTTGACAATAAGAATAGGTCGAACCCACATTAAATGCGAATAAACTGCAGCCGCTTACCCAGGGCGCCAGGGGAATTATAAATAATGATGGCTACGCCATAAAAAAACGGAAAAATACCCGGATATCATTGTGGATTGTGTGTTATGCAAACCTATATAATACTTTGTCGATGTGGTACAATGTGTATATATAATATGACCCTCAAAGCTCGATTTCCAAAAGAGGCGCGTATGAAATATCAACTAACTAACTGTGAAATTGAACAGCTATTGGACAATGTCTTTCAAACAACTCCAAAAGAAGGCATTGTAGTAGATAAAAAATGCGTAAGTGAATGCTGGACCCTCTGGGATGAAATACGAGATGAACCATTCGGACTTCTCATAAATTGTAAAAATTCATTTTCACTTTCCTTTGAAGGACGTCGGGACATTAGCAAACACCCCCTTCAACAAAAAACGGCAATTTTCTGTGATAATATTGTTGAACTAGAAAGGAAATTTAGAGCAACAGCACAATTAGGAGAAACCATGGGACATTCTTTGGACAACTGCAAAATGTTCTCCAGCAGAGACTACGCAATAAAATGGTTGTCCGACATTTGAGTCTCTATCCTTCACAGAGTCTTAGGCAATAATTCTCCTGAACGACGTTGTGTCCCTCATGTGGCACGGCACACGCTAGAAGTCTTTGTCCGTCTAGTGGGGCATCAGTTTGACTCCCGCCACCTCCACCATTTTGAAGTTTAAAGAAGTCCGCTAAAGTCCAGAACCCCGTTAGCCTGCAAGGCTTTCATGGTTTTTTGTTTTCCTATAGTGTCCAGCAAGATCTATTGACATCTGACGGGTATGAGATGTTTCGTAACCTTTCCGAAAAGTCTGCCTTGTTCTCAAGTTTAGACCTTCAGCTTCCGAATGTTGAAGTCAGCTCTAGACGTGTTGAGGAGGCTTCACTTGTGGTGAGTAGGTCATTGTTGGAGCTTGAACTACGGGAAAAATACGGTGTTACCGTGTTTGCGGTACGCCGCGATTCACAAATAGTTCTTAACCCTGAAGTGGATAGATCTTTTTACGCTGACGATGTTCTTTAAGTAATTGGTGCCCCGGAAAAGCTATCCGAAATCGGCAAGTTGTTCAATACAGGAGAAAACCAATGCGATATTACAGCAAGCTGACCACAATTCCGTTCATTGGGACAGCACTTTTTCTGGTCTTCTTGCTCCCAATTTTCCAGGCCCTTGCCTCAAATAATGACACCATCAGGCAACATATCAAAAAAATGGCAACCGAACACTCCATTCTAAGCAACAGCCAGGTTACCATATATGTTGAGAATGGCTTTGTCCTGCTCACTGGTACAGTACAACTCTACTTACAAAAAATGGCCTTTGAACAGATTGCCTGGAAAACCACGGGTGTAACCGAGGTGGAAAATGAAATTGAGGTCAAATCTGAATTTCCTCTCAGTGATACAACCATTGAGAGAAAAGTACGAATGACCCTGATGGATTGCGAATGCTTTCACGGAGGAAAATATATTATCACTGTTAGCAAAGGAGTTGTATCTGTAACAGGTGTCTTTTTCCATCCTCATGATGTGCAGATCCTCAAGCGGCAAATTGCAGAAATTGAGGGGGTTGTTGACATAAATATTCACGCCACACCCCTGATTACCGAGAGACCGGAATCTCGGCCATAATGATTACTCTAATAGTTCTATTTGACTTCACATCTGCTTTTCCTATAATAAGGGTGTAGCCACGTTGAAAGGCGTCTGATTGCCCCAGATCTGTCCTGTCTAGTGGCAATGTTATGTCCCCCCTGCGAACTTATGCTGGGGTATGAAATACTTCTTCTTTTAACAATTGGTTCGACGGTTTAAAACCTACTCCTGTGAGCCGACTCTTGAGGAACTATGTTATTTTTCGTCCAACATCGTGGCTCACTATCCTCCTCTTTACATTGAGTCAAGTAGTATCCCAATAAGAACAGACCAGTGGCCATCTTAACCATTTAAGAAAAAATGCAATTTAAGACTAATTCCTGAGCACCTTCAAATAGAAGATGTAGAGCATCAATAATTTGACGCTCCGGAACTTTTGTCTGTTGCGGGCACACACCAACCGGCTAGCAATATCCCCAACCAGGCTCCCAGTGTATTCAGGCCAAGGTCCAACAAGCTCGAGCTTCTACCTGGCAGCCATCCTTGCAAAATTTCCATGCTTAGGCTGAGTGAAAAACAGAACACCACGATGACTGCGGCCTCATATTTTCCGGGCAATGAATGCGATTGCCGCAACCAGCAGTATGCTACTGCCCCCAAAGGAATAAACCCAATAAGATTGAGGATTGCATCGACAAAAAAAGATCGGTTGGGATTGAAGTTATGCCATGGTGCGGACAGGAATGCTTTTTTTAACTGGATCGGCCGTGGAGGCAGTTGCAACGGCTGATTGCGGCCGGACTGATCCGGTATTAAATGGCCTTCATGTTCACTGAATGTAAAAAGGAGCAGCAGATCTTCCGCTGCGCAGTGAAGAAAACGTGATTCACGTACCGATCTCTCATAAAGGCTCTTCACCTTCTCTGAAGAAAGAGCCTTGCCATACAATGCCAATCCATACATTTCTCCCTCCCAGCCATGTTTTCCATAGACCGAGTTTCCAAGAACAAGTCGCAGTTTTTTCCCATCATCCGGGACAGTTAATCGCCAGTTTTTATTTTCTTTGGCTAATATACCGTTGATGAACAAACGGGTTCCAATACTACTTGAGGTGACCGTTATAAAACTTGCGTCTCCAAGGGTTAATGCATCTTTTGCAGAAATCCTCGGCCACCTTCTGGTATTGTCGTAGTCATCTCCATTCATAGCAATGACTGAAGATCCCCAATGCCAGATAGTCAATTGACGACGATCATCCCCATCATGCATCATCAGCATTGGTCTGAAACCTCGTCGACGCAAACTTTCAGCAGCCACACTCACATGGATTGTGAATTCACCGGAATGCTGTTTGCTGTTAAAACTGTGAACATCGTCCACGTAGGCAATACCAGGATTAATGAACCGGAGAGCATTTTTTTTGGGTAGCCAATGTATATCGTTGGTAATGGGCCATACCTTTGGCCTCAAGCCAAAAAAAAGAACAATCACAACTATTGACAAGGCAAGTATTGTTAACGCATGATGTCTTGTTTTCTTCTTATTCTTTTTCAAGAAAAGCATAAATATATCGTTTGCCAAACCAACTTGATCTGAATACCCTTAACAGCTTAATTAGCGTGGATGATGGTGACGCTATCCTGATGGCCCGAAAACTTGCTGCTGAACTGGGGCTCGGTGTGGGTATCTCTTCAGGAGCAAATTTCCTGGGTGCCCTGAAAGTTCAAGAGCGTATGGGAAGCGATGCGGTAGTTGTTACTCTTTTTCCCGACGACAACAAAAAATATCTCAGCACTGATCTTTTCCGGAAGGAGCCGTTGCAAGATTGGTTTCTATCTCCGCATATCACTCTTCTCGGGGTTGAATCATTTGCGTGAATGTATTGTACATCCCGTTAGCCCGGGAATGATAAAAATATTCAAACAACGTCCTCCCTTCCCTTCCACTTTCGCATGCGCATCATCTGATCTTCGATTTCATTTATCAGATGTTGGGCCTCGGCTTCTTCCAACACCCCGTCACTCTGCATTTTCCAGACAAGGTAACGTTCGTGGTTAAGAAGCATCCGCCGGGTCGATTGGATCTGCAGGTTCTTGACCAGTGGGCCGTGCTTTTCTCCCAGGTATCTGGTAAAATCCAACGCCTGGCTGCAGTTTAGGTTGATCATTTCCTCTACACGACGGCATACCTCGGGATTAGGGCATAACTTGTCGATATGGCGCCGCATCTCCTCCTGGGCTTCGACAAATCCCCGGGCAATGTCATAGCTGAGGGAGAGCCGCGAAAAGAGCCACTCCTCGATAAATTTCCTCATTATCGGGATGTGACGCAATAACCTGGGAGGCGAGGGTACAGTGAAGATATGGTCCAACTCCGGGCGCGGAGCGATTTCCGGTCTGTTATCCAGGGCCTGTTCCACCGAGCGTGACAGTTTAAATGCAGCCTTTCGG